>NZ_JBLFEO010000006.1:132164-201910 GCF_047345505.1 Maribacter aquimarinus
CACCAACATCCCGGCCGACATTGCCGACGGCGATGACGACACCCAGCTCACCGACGCCCAGGTCGCCTCCGCAGTGAACAATGAGTTCCCAAATTTGGACACTGACGCCACGGACGATTTTGACGGGGCCTGGGGAAGCCTTACGGGCATTCCGGCCGACATTGCCGATGGCGATGACGACACCCAGCTCACCGATGCCCAGGTCGCCACGGCGGTGAACAATGAGTTCCCAAATTTGGACACCGACGCCACGGATGATTTTGACGGGGCCTGGGGAAGCCTTTCCGGAATTCCCACCAACCTCGACCTGGACGCCACCGATGATTTCGATGGCGATTGGAACAGCTTGTCCAACATCCCGACCGACATTGCCGATGGGGACGACGACACCCAGCTCACCGACGCCCAGGTCGCCACGGCCGTGAACAATGAGTTCCCAAATTTGGACACCGACGCCACGGATGATTTTGACGGGGCCTGGGGAAGCCTTACCGGTATTCCCGCTAATTTAGATTTGGACGCCACTGATGATTTCGACGGCGATTGGGGCAGCTTGACCAACATCCCGGCCGATATTGCCGATGGCGATGACGATACCACTTATACCGCGGGTACCGGTCTTACCTTGACCGGTACGGCCTTCTCTGTGGACAATTTGGCCGGGGAGGTCACGGGCCCCACCAATGCCACCGTCATCGCAGACGATGCCATAACGGCCGCAAAGATTGCTGATGGCGCCATCACGGGTGGCCCGGGAGGACCCATCGCCGATAATTCCATTACAGCTTCCGACCTAGCCACCGACTCAGTGGATCGGGGTGAGATCCGTGCGGATGCCGTGGGCAATTCCGAACTAAGGGCAGATGCAGTGGAAACGGAGAACATTTTGGATGGCAACGTTACCCCGGCAAAAATTGCACCCGGTGCCAACAACCAGGTATTGGTCACCAATGCTTCGGGCACTGTGGCCTGGGAAACCCCAACTACGGACACCACCACCAACCTGACCCAAGACACGGCTACCGGCCAAATTACCTACACCAATGAGGTCAGCTCCAACCAAACGGCGAACACCGTGGGCGCCGAGACCAATAACAGCATCAGTGTTGGTGCCAATGGCGGGGCGTTCTACGTAAGTCCGATCAAGGCCTTTGGCAAAGTTTCTGCTATTGGTAGCGTGGTAAAAGCAACTCCGGGCATTAGCGTTACCAAATTGGGAGGTAGCGGACACTACCGCGTTACCCTACCGGCAGGAACGGTTTCAGACGCCAATTACATTATACAATTGAGTCAGCCCGGACGCAACGGCGCGGGAAATGACGATCCCGGTATTTCCTACAGTAACCAGACCGCCACCAGTTTTGAAGTGATTGTGGGGGACAATGACAATGGAGGCACCGATCGTTCCCGTTTCGATTCAGAGTTCATGTTCACCATTTTAGATCTTTAGGCCTATGAGAACCCTATTGTTTTTACTTGTTTTGTTCAGCAGTGCCACTACCATCGTTGCCCAATTGCAAGGAGACCTATTGCTGGGGCTCACCAGGGCCACGGACCTTGAAATGGCCAATGTGGCCAACCCCGTTGAAGGCTCCCTATTGTACAATACGGACCAAGAGCAGGTCTTTGTTTACAACGGTACGGATTGGACCGTGTTGGCCGCCCCTGCCCGAGTTCATTTGGGATTGCTCACCATTACGGGCACGGGAAACCTAACGGTGGGCGGCCTGCCCTTTACCCCTTCTCAAGTTAGTTTTGTGGCGCACGCCAATATAGAGACCCTGAACCTAAACAGCGACAACGGAGTGGGGAACAACTTCAACGGAATTCCCAATGCCTTTGGCACCATGAACGGTTTTGCGCGGGCCAACGGCACGGGCATTGAGCAACAAGTGATCTATGTGGGGGGAAATGGCACCAGCATTAACGATATATCCCGCTACGCCTCCAGTTCCAGATGTATCGGCATCCGTTACAGCAACCAAAACGGCGATAACATTGGAACCACGGAGGCGAGCTTGAGCAGTTTCAACCCAGACGCATTCACCCTGAACATCAGCAACCATGATGACGATGTGGTGGTACTTTACAGAGCGTATGAATAAGGCGCAGCGGGAGACAGGTTGGCACGGTTCCCTTTGGCAAAACAGTGCATTGGATAACGGTAGCCACGGCCCCATCTTGCAAAAAGGAATGATCGTTTTTTTAAATGGCATTGGAAATTACACTTAAGGTGACCCCATGACAAGCATGCTAAAAAACCTTGTTTTTCTTTGTATCTCCGTGTTGGCCACGGCGCTGGCCACGGGTCAGGATGCGGTGCACAACCATGGCAACATGCAAGTGCACGGCGGTGGCGCCATAGGCTTTCATTTGGATGTCATAAACAATGGCCCGTTCAAAAACGACCAGGGGCTGGTGGGTTTTTATGGAGCCAATGACCCGCTCACCCTTTCGGGCACCAGCAATCCCGTTGTTCATGATCTGGAAGTGGCGGTGGACAACGGTTTCTTTGTGAACAATACCATCGGTGTGCTCAACAACGCGAATTTTATTGTGGGGGACATCATTACCCAACGCAGCGCACCGGACGTGAACATCAATTTCCTGAACAATTCCTTTTACAACGGCGAGGGCGATGCCACCAAAGTGGACGGTTACACCGCGATCTCCAATAAATTGGACTTTGTCTTTCCCGTTGGCGAAAACCAGATGTTGAGGCCCTTGGGCGTACGCTCCACGGCAGTGAACAACTACGCCAGGGCGGCCTATTTTTATGAAAATCCCAATGTGCCCAGTACCTTCTCGCCCGGTTTTGATACGGATATGACCAGCGGGGATTCCCTTCTGGTGAGCCAAAGGGAGTTTTGGCACCTGGACAGTGAGGTGCCCTCCCAGGTAACCTTGGGGTGGAATGCCCTGAGCAATACCGAATCCTTTGCCACCAGCATTGATGATATTGTAGTGGTGGGATGGAACGTTTTGGCCAGGACGTGGCAAAATTTGGGGAATGCGTCCGTTACCGGGGACATGACCGAGGGCAGTGTGACTTCCACGGTCTTTGTGCCGGACAATTTTGCCATTCTTACCCTTGGCGGTGCCCGGGGCGGCCTTGAGACCTTGGATAATTTGGAGTTTTACAATTATTACGTGACCCCCAATGGAGACGGTGTCAATGACACCCTGACCCTGGAAGGCCTGGAAAATTCGCCCAATAACCTATTGCAGATATACGATAGGTACGGCCTGCTCGTTTACCAAAAAGAAAACTATGACAACAGCTTTGGGGGCATCTCCAATGTGAACGGGGTGATCGCTAGGGAAAATGGACTGCCTTCCGGTATCTATTTTTACCTTGTTACCCTGCCCGACCTCGAGAAAAAGCACCAGGGCTATTTCTATTTGATTCCCCGTGAGAAGAACTGAGCAAAAGGGCAGTAGATGGCAAGAACAGTGAAAAACATTACTTTTACCCGATATGCGCACCTATGGACCAGGGCTTTGCGTTGATAAAGACGCTTATGTTCCCCTTGGCGCATCATCTTGTGGCCAAACCAAAAGCAGATAGGTTGGACACAGCGACCACAACGGTTGCACATGATTGGAACAAAATTTGATAACCATTAGATATGAAAAGACGATCATTCATAAAAAAGGGCGGTATGGCCACCATGGCCCTGACCACCGTTCCGGCAATGGCAGCGGCCCAAGAAACCGAATATTCCATAACGGAATTAATGGGAAAATCAGAACCTGAACTGTACGGCGAGGGCATCAACCTACAAAAAGGTGCCCATGATGCCTTTGTGTCCATGAAAAAAGCCGCCTACCAAGATGGCATCGACCTAAAAATAGTGTCCAGCTACAGGAGCTATCTAAGGCAGGTGGGCATTTTTGAGCGCAAATTCATAAGATATACCGAAGAGGACGGTATGGAACCCCTGCCGGCCATTGACAAGATCATTGAATACAGCACCATACCCGGCACCAGCCGGCACCATTGGGGCACGGACATAGACATCATTGATGGCTACCGCAAGACGGAGGGCGATGTGCTCGATGCCGATAAATTTGCCGATGGCGGCGCCTTTGCGGACCTAAAGGACTGGATGGACCAAAACGCTGCCACCTATGATTTTCACTTGGTCTATACGGACAGCCCCAAGCGAAAGGGCTTTAAATATGAACCTTGGCACTACAGCTATGCGCCCATTTCCAAGCCCATGCTCACGGCCTTCCGCAGGAAGAACATCGTGCAGATACTGCAGCAAGAGGATTTCATAGGGGCCGAGCACTTTACCATTGGTTTTCTAAAAAACTACATCCAAGACAATATCCTTGATATAAACGAAGTACTTTTGTAATGGTTTTGTATATTGCTGATATCTAACCGTTACAAAAAATGAGAAGAGGAAGTTGGAAAATCCGCATCTTCATTGGGTTGGCCATTGTGGCCTTTGCCTTTATCCAAAAATGCAGCAACAAGGAAGAAAATCCCTATACCGGTAGGGTACAGCACATTAACATGAGTGCGGACCAAGAGATTGCCATTGGTTTGCAGACCGCTCCTGAAATGGCGCAGCAACACGGAGGGTTGTATCCGGATGAGCAGCTGCAGGCCTTTGTGGATGACGTGGGCCATAAACTGGTAAACAACAGCATAGCCAAGGACACCCCTTATAAATACGACTTTCATCTGCTGGCAGACGATCGCTCGATCAACGCCTTTGCCCTTCCCGGCGGGCAGTGTTTCATTACCTATGCCTTGTTCTCCCAGCTCAACGAGGCGCAACTGGCCGGAGTGCTTGGGCATGAGATCGGCCACGTGATCGGGCGGCATTCCGCAGAGCGCATAGCGGAAAGCAACTTTTGGCAGACCCTGACCATGGGGGCCTCCGTGGGCGGCGATATGGGCGGTTTGGTTCAGGGAATAGGACAGAACACCCTGCTCACCAACGGCAGGGAAGATGAACTGGAGAGTGACGAACTGGGCGTGCTTTTAATGATCAATTCCGGGTACGACCCCAATGAACTGATCGAAGTGATGAAAATATTGAAGGCCGCGGCAGGGCCCAACCGGGTCCCAGAGTTCCAGAGCACCCATCCGGATCCTGAAAACCGGATTGAAAAAATAAGGGAGGCCATAGCAAAATACAGCACTCCCAACTGAAACGGTCCTGAAAACCCTGCGCCCGGCGCACTTTTTGGAATAACCCGTGGATCGCTGGGAAAGCCCCTTTTTCCCTTGCCGTTTGCCGATAAATTGTACAGATCAACGTTAAAATGGTTTGTTGCCCCCCTCAATTTACCTATCTTTAAATTTCCCAGATGTTGCCTTAGTGCTTGGCCCACCTTTTATGCTATCGTATGGTACGAGATAAGCTATAGGATGGGAACACTATTACACTTTAAGACACTTTATACCGAAGCATTCAAGAATTGCAAACCAGAGATTCTGGTGGTCATTCTCAAGATTTATTCGGTCTTTTGCGCTGGGATGCTCTTAATGGCGCTTTATGCCTTTTTTCACCGTGCTTTTACCGGTTTTGAATTCTACTGAGACCCGCTTGGAGCCCTAGGGCCCGCGCCACGATGCCTTGACCCAATCCTTCGAAACCACCGAAGGATTTTTTTGTTGGGAGGTTCTGCCAAAATATTCTTGGCCAAAACCCTTGATTCACAATTTGACAGAGGACTAGAATACGCAGGGGTTTATATGTGTAGCTTCATTATGTATGGCCACTTCCTTTACGGGTGTTTGCAATAGGACCTATTTTTGGTCTTTCTCCCCAATTCCTAGGGTACTCCCTCTGGCCAATACCATTTTCGTTTCCACAACATCAGTGGTAGAACCACAAAAAAAATAGCGATGTCGGGGCATCTTGTCGCCAAGGCCACAAAAAGGAAGGCCCCTAAGGCGCTATACTAAGGAGAAGGTCTTATTTTTGTGCTCTGAAAACGTGATGACGATGAACAAAAAAGTGATCTTGATGATACTGGACGGCTGGGGCAAGTCGCCAGATCCAAAGATATCTGCCATTGACCAAGCCCATACCCCTTTTGTGGACAGTCTTTACCAAAACTATGCCCACGCCGACCTCTTGACCGACGGGATGCACGTAGGGCTGCCCGAGGGTCAAATGGGAAACAGCGAGGTAGGGCACATGAACCTGGGTGCGGGAAGGATTGTGTACCAGGACCTGGCGAAGATCAACCTGGCAGTGGAACGGGACACCCTAAAGGACGAAACGGTACTGCAAGACGCCTTTGCCCACGCCAAGAAACATGCCAAGGCCGTGCATTTCCTGGGACTGGTGAGCAATGGAGGCGTTCACAGCCACATTGACCATATCAAGGGCCTGATCAAGGCGGGAGACGACCTTGGGGTCAAAGACATGTTCGTGCACGCCTTTACCGATGGCAGGGACGTGGACCCCAAAAGCGGAAAAGGCTTTATTAAAGACCTGGCGGCATACGGCAAGGACAGAAATGCGAGCATTGCCACGGTGATCGGCAGGTATTTTGCCATGGACCGGGACAAACGCTGGGAACGGGTAAAAAAAGCCTATGACGTCATGGTGAACGCCCAGGGCACAAAGAGCACCGATGTGGTTCGCAGCATACAGGAAAGCTACGATAAGGGCGTTACGGACGAGTTCATTGAACCCATTGTGGCCACGGATGCGGCCGGGAGGCCCCTTGCCACCATAAAGGATGGTGATGTGGTCATTTTCTTCAACTTCAGGACGGATCGGGGCCGTGAACTTACCCAAGTGCTGAGCCAGGAGGACATGCCCGAGCACGACATGGCCAAATTGGACCTGTACTATGTGACCCTGACCAATTATGACGACGCCTTCCAAGGGGTAAAAGTGGTGTACGACAAAGAGAACATCAAAGACACCTTGGGCGAGGTCCTGGCCCGCGCGGGAAAAAAACAGATCCGTATTGCGGAAACCGAAAAGTACCCGCACGTGACGTTTTTCTTCAATGGTGGCAGGGAAATCCCTTTTGATGGGGAAGAACGCATTCTTTGCCCTTCGCCCAAAGTGGCCACCTATGACCTAAAGCCCGAGATGAGCGCTTACGACATACGGGACGCCATCATTCCCGAGCTCAAAAAGGAAGCGGTGGACTTTGTCTGCCTTAATTTTGCCAATCCGGACATGGTGGGGCATACGGGCGTCATGGCAGCGGCCATAAAAGCTTGCGAAACGGTAGATCAGTGCGCCAAGGATGTCATTACGGCCGGCTTGGAACACGGGTACAGCACCCTGGTCATAGCCGATCACGGAAATTGCGACACCATGGTAAACCCCGATGGCAGTCCCAATACGGCACATACCACCAATCCGGTACCGCTCATTTTGGTGGACAAGGACCTAAAATCCATTAAAGATGGGGTGTTGGGCGATCTGGCGCCCACCATTTTAAAAATGATCGGCGTGCCCCAACCCGAGGCCATGACCCAAAAGCCGCTGGTGTAAACCATGGGCAAGAGCCATCCATTACCGGGGAAGGCCCGGAGGAGAAACAAAAGCGCCACAGGCCGGGGTTTGGCATGCGCAAGCTGACGTGCACGCCCCACCGGCGGCCAAAAATGGAGTTTTACCAATAAAAGACAGCAACAAATGATCAAAATAAAAACGGCCGAGGAGATAGCGCTGATGCGGGAGAGCGCATTGATCGTCTCCAAGACCTTGGGCATGCTGGCCTCCGAAGTAAAGCCCGGGGTAACCACCCTGCAATTGGATGCACTGGCAGAAACCTTTATCCGCGACCACGGCGGCGTGCCGGGCTTCCTGGGCCTATATGACTTCCCGAACACCCTCTGCATGAGCCCCAATGCCCAAGTGGTGCACGGCATACCCAATGACACCCCACTGGAGGACGGGGATATCATTTCCATAGACTGTGGGGTGCTAAAGAACGGGTTTTACGGGGACCATGCCTATACCTTTGCCGTGGGGAACGTGGCCCCCGAGGTCCAAAAATTGCTGGAGGTGACCAAAGCCTCGCTCTATGTGGGCATTGGGGAGTTTAAACTGGGCAACCGCGTGGGCGATGTGGGGCACGCCATACAGGAATACACCGAAAAACACGGATATGGTGTGGTGCGCGAGCTGGTGGGGCACGGCCTGGGCAGAACCATGCACGAAGATCCCGAAATGCCCAATTATGGCCGTCGCGGCCGGGGCAAGAAATTTGTGGAGGGAATGACCGTGGCCATTGAGCCCATGACCAACATGGGCACCAAAAGAATACGACAGCTCAAGGACGGCTGGACCATCCTCACCGCAGACGGGAAACCCAGCGCCCATTTTGAGCACAATGTGGCCCTAGTGGACGGAAAGCCGGAGCTGCTCTCCACCTTTCACTATATTTACGAAGTCTTGGGCATTGTCAGTGATGAAGAAGCCCCCTTTAGGAGCGTACCCTTGGTGCCTTGACCTTTTGGAGGTGGCCAAAATGGCCCATTTGGTTTTTTTTTGATGAAAAGATCGTTTAGGGGCGGCAAGGGGACATCCAAAATGAAATTCGCCAAAAGCGCACGGGCCATATTGGAATACCAGAACATGGCGCAGTTTGCGACAAACAGGTTGATGTTGCCCCCATACAAAAAAAATATACGGCCCATTAAGGTGACGATGCAATGAAAAAACTGTTCCGCTTTTTTTTAAACCGTGTCCCCAGGCCGGTACTGATCAAGCTCAGTTATGTGGCACGGCCCCTTTTTGCGCTTTATTACAGAGGCCACACCTTTACCGATCCCATAGACGGGAAGAATTTTAGGAGTCTCCTGCCCTATGGCTATCAGAACCCACGTGAGAACGTGCTCTCTCCCTCCACCCTATCCCTGGAACGGCACAGACTGCTCTGGCTCTACCTAAAGCACCGAACCCGTTTTTTCACGGCACCGTTAAAAGTGCTGCACTTTGCGCCCGAGCAGGCATTCTACCACCGGTTTAAAAAGTTGAAAAACTTGGATTATGTGACCACGGACCTGAATTCTCCCCTGGCGGAGGTAAAGGCAGATATCTGTGACCTCCCCTTCAAGGACGCCTCTTTTGACGTTATTCTCTGCAACCATGTGCTGGAGCACGTCCCGGATGACACCAAGGCCATGCAAGAGCTCTACAGGGTGTTGAAAAAGGGTGGTTGGGGCATTTTCCAAATTCCGCAGGACCTGGAACGTCCGGTGACCTTTGAAGATGACAGCATCACGGACAGAAGGGAACGCACCAAGATTTTTGGCCAGTACGACCATGTGCGGGTCTATGGGCTGGACTATTTTCAAAAACTGGAATCCGTGGGCTTTAGGGTGGAACCGGTGGACTATACCGCCCAGCTTTCGGCCTCGGAGATCGAGCGGTACCGCTTGGCCAAGGGCGAACTCATTCCCCTGGTGCGCAAATGATCAGGGCAGCACCAAATCCTTGAAGCCATCCGTAAAATATTGTTGGGTCTCCCCGTTGGCATCCAGATAAATGATATAGACCTCCAGATCGGATCTTTTGTCCACCAAGCGCTTTACCGCTTCCCGGTCCATGGCCATAAAGGCGGTGGCAAAGGCGTCTGCCGTGGCGCAATCATCGGCCAGGACCGTCACCGCCAGGGTGGTGGAATTTTTGGCCAACCCCGTTTTCGGGTCTATGGTGTGCACATATTTTTCGCCGGTTTCCCCATCTATCCTAAATTTTCGGTAATTCCCGGAAGAGGCCAGGGCGCGGTCTTCCAAACCTATGAGCAGTTTTAGCCCTCGGCCAGCGGTATCCTCGGGATCATCGATGCCCACGCTCCAGGGCTTTCCCTTTACGGCGTTATGGCCCTTGGCCACGATTTCCCCGCCCACTTCCACCAAGTAGTGCTCCAGGCCCTTTCCATTCAACATCACGGCAAGGCGATCAATGGCATACCCCTTGGCAATGGCGTTGAAATCCAGGTACATCCCCTCTTTTGAAAAGGAGAGGACACCATTTTCCCCTAGGTGCACTTTGTCCAGCCCAACATACTGCATCAGGCTGTCCACTGTGGCCGCATCCATGAGCACTTCCCCTTCCTCCGGGCCAAAGCCCCAGGCGTTGACCAAGGTGCCCACCGTGGGATCGAAAAATCCGTTGGTGGCCTTGTGGATGTCCTTGGAACGGGACAGCACCTCCTTGAACATGGCATCTACTGTGACCCCTGTTTCCCCCCTGTTGATCCTGGAGATGTCCGATTCCGGAAGGTAGGTGGAAAGCGATTGGTTCACCACCCGGAACACGGAATCGATCTCATCCTGAAAATCCAGTTCCCGATCGGCCTGGTACAATATGGAGTACGAGGTGCCCAGGGCAGGCCCTGTGTTCTGACTTTGAACCCATTCCTTGGGCTGTTGGCAGGCCACCGTCATTAAACCGAGCATACCCAGAAAAAACAGGGGAGCCCTCCCTTTACTTTTGCTTGAAGCGGCCCGATGTTCCCCCTGGCCAAGTGGTCCATTCATCCTATTCAATTTTGATGAGTCCGTCATAATCCACAATATATTCCTGGTTCAAGTACACCGGCAGGTTATAGTCCGAAGCATTGACCAGGCCCACCCCGGCATAGAAGGTTTCGGCCTCGAACTTTAGGGCGTGATCCCGCATCTTGTACAGATCGGCCTTAAAAAATTCCATATCGGTGGGGTCACCGGGATAAGAAATGGACTTTACCACGATAAAATGGAGCTTTTTTTCCCTAAGACAGACAAACTGGGGGTTCTTTTTGAGCTTGCTGTTCACGGCCAGGAACTCAAAACCTTCCTGTTCCAGGCGCTTGCCCACAATGTTCATGGCCAAATTATGTAACTCTTGTTCTGTAAGTGGCTGCATAGTGTTTACATTTTTGGTTTGCGGCGGACGGAACTAAGGGTATAAGGCCAGTCCGCAATAGGGGAAACTTGGCCAACAAAAAGACCGACATCAAGGATATCGGTCTTTTTATGGCACGGGACATGGGCCCGTGATAGTATCAGTGTTCCGTTTCCCTATCCGCCAAAGTCATCGAAGCGGATGTGCTCATCCGGGATACCGTAGTCCTCGCCCATCTTTTGCACCGCCTTGTTCATCAAGGGTGGGCCGCAGAAATATAGTTCAATGTCCTCAGGGGTTTCGTGGTGGTCCAGATAATTGTCTATGACACAATTGTGAATGAAGCCCACAAAACCATCGCCCTCTTCATCATTGATGTCCTTTTTCACTTTCCAATTGTCCTCTTCCAAGGGTTCTGAAAGCGCCATGTAAAACTTAAAGTTGGGGAAATCCTTTTCCAACTGTTTAAAATGGTCTATGTAGAAGAGCTCCCTTTTGGATCGCCCGCCGTACCAGTAGGTCACCTTCCTGTTGGTCTTCAAGGTCTTGAACAGGTGGTACAGGTGCGAGCGCATCGGTGCCATACCGGCCCCTCCGCCCACATACAACATTTCGGATTCGGACTCATTGATGAAAAATTCGCCATAAGGTCCGGAAATGACCACGTCATCACCCGGTTTCAGGGCAAAGATATAGCTGGAGGCCACGCCGGGGTTCACATCCATCCAACCGTTTTTGGAGCGGTCCCAGGGTGGGGTGGCAATACGCACGTTGAGCATGATCTCACGCCCTTCGGCAGGGTAGGAAGCCATGGAGTAGGCCCTTTCCACGGTCTCCGGGTTCTTCATCACCAAGGGCCAAAGATTAAACTTGTCCCATTCCTCTTGAAACTTGTCCGGCTTGTCATGCTCCTCGGGGTGGGCGGTGATATCGATGTCCGAATATTTCACCTCGCACTCCGGGATTTCAATTTGGATGTACCCTCCGGCCTTATAGCCCATATCCTCAGGGATCTCTACCACAAATTCCTTAATAAAAGAGGCCACATTGTAGTTCCGCACCACTTTGGCCGGCCATTTCTTAATGCCAAACACCTCTTCGGGAATGGTGATCTCCATGTCTTGCTTCACCTTTACCTGGCAAGCGAGACGTGCCCCTTGCTGCAGTTCCTTCCTGGAGAAATGGGGGGTCTCGGTGGGCAGCGCCTCGCCACCTCCGGAAAGGACATGGCACTCGCACTGGATGCAAGTTCCGCCACCGCCACAGGCGGAAGGCAAAAAGACCTTTTGCGATCCCAAGGTGGTCAACAAGGTGGATCCCGAGGGCACCTCTATTTGCTTCTCCCCGTTTATGGTCAAGGTAACAGGACCCGAGGGGGACAGTTTTTGTTTGGTAAAGAGCAGCAGGGTCACCAAAAGGCTCAATATGACCAAAAATGCGACCACTGTAATTAGAATGGTACCACCGGTAGTTGTAGCTAATATCATCTTACTCGTTTATTACGTCGTTATACGAAACGGCCTTGGCATCTTCCACCTCTTCCTTCTCGATCAAATCCTTTTCTTCCACGTTCTCTATCTCTGCCGTTGTGGGCTCCGTTCCCTCGGGCGGCTCGTTGTCCCCGGTGAGCATGCCACCAAAGCTTTGGAAACCAATGCCCATAAGGCCCGTAATGATAAAGGTGATGCCCAAGCCACGAAGCGGGGGCGGTACATTGCTGTAACGGATCTTTTCCCGTATGGCGGCAATGGCCAAAATGGCCAAGAACCAGCCAATCCCGGAGCTTATGCCATAGTTGAGGGCCAAACCAAATGTCCCTATTTCCCTGGCCTGCATAAAGAGCGATCCACCCAAAATGGCGCAGTTTACCGCGATCAGCGGCAAAAAGATACCCAAGGAGTTGTACAGCGAGGGCGAAAACTTCTCCACCACGATCTCCACCAATTGTACCATGGTGGCAATGGTGGCAATGAACATGATAAAGGAGAGGAAACTCAGGTTATAGTCCGCGTATTCCGGTCCCAACCAGACCAGGGCCCCTTCTTGCAGGATATATTGGTCCAGCAGCCAATTCAAGGGCACGGTCACGGCCAGTACAAAGATAACGGCGGCACCAAGGCCCACGGCCGTGGCCACTTTTTTGGAGACCGCGAGGTAGGAACACATCCCCAGGAACACGGCAAACACCATATTGTCAATGAAGATCGACTTAAAAAATAATTCCAAATGCTCTAACATAATTTCTTTTATTTACGCTTCTTCAATCAATGCAGGGTTGCGCGAACGCTGTACCCAAATAATGATGCCCACCACGATCAAGGCCGCCGGTGGTATGATCATAAACCCGTTGTTCTCATACCCAATGGCGTAGAGTCCGGTTTTGGCAATGGGATCTCCCAGGACAGGAATGCCAAACAAGGTGCCCGAGCCCAACAATTCCCTAAAGAAACCGATAATGATGAGGATGACCCCATATCCCAAGGCATTTCCAATGCCATCCAAAAAGGACCTCCAAATGCCGTTGCCCAGGGCAAAGGCCTCAAAACGTCCCATAATGATACAGTTGGTAATGATGAGCCCCACGAAGACCGAAAGCGTCTTGCTCAGTTCATAGGCAAAGGCTTTTAGCACCTGATCCACAACGATCACAAGGGTGGCCACCACGATCAACTGGGCTATGATGCGTATTTTGGAGGGGATAACGTTACGCATCAAGGAGATGACCACGTTGCCCACGCCCATTACAAAGATGACCGATATGGCCATCACCAGGGAGGCCTTGAGCTCTGCCGTAATGGCCAGTGCGGAACAGATGCCCAATACCTGTATGGTAATGGGGTTATTGTCCGCCAGGGGGTCCATGATGAGATTTGCATCTTTTTTTGAAAGTATTGCCATTTTAATTAGTTCTGATGGTTTCTAAATAAGGTTTGTAGGCCCTAAGGGTCTCCTTGATCATATTGGACACCCCGTTACCGGTAATGGTGGCCCCTGCAATGGCATCCACCGCATTGTCTTCCTTGTCCTCGTTCAGGGGATCGTTGTTGGTCTTGGAAACTTCAACCCCGCGATAGCTGTTGCCGTCCAAAAGGGACTCTCCGATAAAATCGTCCATAAAGAAGCGCATTTTAATGTTGGCCCCAAGACCTGCGGTCTCTTGCTTGTGATCAAAATACACCCCTTGGATGATCATGTTCTTGTCCACGGAGACAAAGCCCCAAATGGCATCCCACAGTCCCTTACCGTACATGGGCAGCACATAGACTTCCTCGCCCTCCTTTTCTCCCACAAAAATGGGCAGGCGGGCCTCTTCGCCCTTCTTCAGCGCGGCCAATTGCTTTCTCACATCAATGAGAAAGGCTTGGTCATCTTCCTCCACGTTGGCAGGGGCAGCGGTATTTTTTTCTGCACCCACCAGAACATATTGTTTTTTAATGCGTTCGGTGAACTTCTCCTCCACCACGTCGGTGGGAATGAAATTTACACCACTGTCCGGGGTGTTCTCATTGACCCCCATGGCATAGAGAATGTTCTGTTGCTTCTCGAAACGCTCGTTTTCCTTGATGCGCTCGCTTAGGCTGGAGGCCAGAAAGGCCAACAGCGATCCCACCACCACCACCATCGCTATGGAAAATAGCATGGTGTATCCGTTTTTATCCGTATCTATAGCCATTGTTAAACCGTTTCTGCTTTAAGTTGTTGGGCCGCTTCGCTGTCCTTGGGCAGGATAACGGCATTCTTTAATCTTTTCATCCTGCGCTTCACGTTGCCCTGGATCACATAGTGGTCTATGGTGGGGGCAAAGACATTCATCAATAGTATGGCCAAGAAAACACCCTCTGGATACCCAGGGTTGAAGACCCTGATCATGACCGAAAGCAGGCCAATGAAGAAGCCGTAGATCCATTTGCCCCTATTGGTCTGGGACCCGGTTACCGGATCGGTTGCCATATAGACAATGCCAAAGGCCAGCCCGCCCACAATGAGGTGCTTCCAAAAATCGAACTGCATCAAACCGTAGAACTTGCTGTACTCGGCGATCCACCCCGCTTCCACGATACCGTTAAAGATTAGGCCCATTACCAAAGAGCCGATAACGGCGCTCAGCATGATCCTCCAACTGGCAATTTTGGTGAAAATCAAGAACAGGCCGCCCAAAAGGATCAGGAACGTGGAGGTCTCCCCGACAGAACCGGGAATAAAACCAAAGAACATGTCCGAAAGGCTGTATTTGGCCTGGTAAGCGGCCTCGTTGCCCTGGGCCAAATAGCCCAAGATGGTCTCTCCGGAAATGGCATCGGCAGAACCGGCTTGGGTAACCCCATCCTTGGCCCCGTGCACCCAGACCTTGTCCCCGCTCATCCAAGTGGGATAGGCAAAGAACAAGAAAGCGCGAATGGTAAGGGCGGGGTTCAAGATGTTCATCCCCGTGCCACCAAACACCTCTTTTCCAATGACCACACCAAAAACAACGGCAACGGCCAACATCCACAACGGTGTGTCAATGGGCATGATCAGCGGCACCAACATACCGGTGACGAGGTAGCCCTCTTCCACCTCGTGGCCCTTGATCACGGCAAAAATGAACTCGACAATGAGTCCCACCCCGTAGGAAACGATCACCAAGGGCAACACCTTTGTGATACCGATCCAGAGATTGTCCCAGGTAAGGAAGTGCTCCAAAAGGGAGAAATTCTCGGGAAATCCGTTGATGGCGGAATAATGCTGGTATCCTGCATTGAACATGGAAAAGATCAATACGGGCACCAGTGCCAATATGACCGTGTTCATGGTTCGCTTAAGATCATCTGCACCCTTTATGTGCGTACCGCCATGGGTGGTCTCGTCCGGGGTAAAGAGAAACGTATGGAAGGCATTGAAGGCCGGGGCCATCTTGGTGCCCTTGTACTTTAACTTAATCTCGTGCAACGTGCTTTTTATGCTCATCTTCTATCCTATTTCTTGTTTTAACAAATCCAATCCTTCACGTATGATCTTTTGGTGCGGTTGTTTGGAAACACAAATAAATTCGGTCAGTGAAAAGTCTTCCGGAGCCACCTCATAGAGCCCCAAGTGCTCCATTTCGTCCAAATCCTTGACCATGCAGGCCTTTAGGAGCTGCATGGGATAAATGTCCAAAGGAAAGACCTTTTCATATTGCCCGGTAAGGACAAAGGCCCGGTGCTCCCCGTTGGTATTGGTGTCCAGGTCGTATTTTTTGTTGGGCTGCAGCCAAGAGAAGGTCAAGGCCCTGGAAACGGACACCTTGTCAAAAACCGGCTTGTTCCACCCGAAGAACTCATAATCATCGCCCTCCGGTATCACGGAGACCGTAGTGTTGTAATGCCCCAAATGACCATCGGGGGCGCTTTGCAAGCCCGTTAGGACGTCGCCGTTGATCACCCTGAAATTATCCCCCTCCACTCCACTGGCATACAAAAAGGTGGAGATTTCGGCGCCGATCTTGGCAGTGTAGTATTGTGGTTTTTTCACGGAAGAACCCACAAGGGCCACGGTGCGCTCGGGATTGTACTTTCCGGTGAGCACGTACTCCCCGAGAACCACCAGATCCTGCGGCGAGATGGTCCATACCACCTCCCCTTTGTTCACCGGGTCTATTCGGTTGATCTGCGTGCCCACCAGACCGGCAGGGTGCGGACCCGATACTTTGTGCAGCTCCATATTTTTGAGGCCCGCCAGGGGAGACGTGGCATCCTTGCCCACGGAGACATGGACCTTTCCCGGGGTCATCTTGGAAAGGGCGGTAATTGCCGCCTGTAGCTCCGCTTCCTTGCCGCTCAAGGTGTAATTAAGGTCTGCCGCCAATGGGGCGGTAACATAGCCGGAGACAAAAATGGCCTTTGGCGTGGCATCCGGATGGGCCACAACGTCGTACGGACGTTGTTTGATGAAGGGCCAACAGCCCCCTTTGAGGAGATAGGCCTTTACGTCTGCCTTGGTGGCCTTTTCCAGATCCAAGGGCTTGTGGGCCAAGGTCTCCTGCTGCTTGTCCGCCAAGATTTTCAAGGAGAGTATCCTTCGTCTTGCGCCACGGTTGATCTCTATCAGTTCCCCGCTCACGGGCGAGACGAACATCATTTCCTCAATGTCCTTGCTGAAGAACACCGGTTCGCCGGCCTTTACCTCGGCCCCTTGCTTTAAAATCATTTTTGGGGTAACACCGTGAAAATCGGCCATGTCAATGGCGTAAACGTTACTGTCCACCGCTTTGGTGGTCTCCTTTTCCGCGGCACCTACAAGGTTGATGTTCAGTCCCTTTTTAATTCTAATGTCCTTTGACATATGCTGGTTGACCTTAGTTACTAAATTTTGGGGGCGAAAATACTACTAAAACAAAAAAATTCATAATTATTAACCAGATTTTAGTCTTTACATCGAACTAAATTTGCTTGGCATCCTTTTTGTTTACCTTTACCCAAAAAATTGTTGCAAAATGCGCATTTTCCTTAAACATTTGTTTTTGTACCTCCTGGCGCCATTGGCCTACGGGCAGGTGCAGGAGGAAATAAATCCGCCTTCCCACATAAGGTCCATAGTCTTCAAGGGCCCCACGGAAGACCAATTCCCCTTGGTCACCCTTGGAGAGACCATTTATTTGGAGTTTGATGATTTAACGGCCAATGAACAAGATTATTATTACAAGATCGTGCATTGTGATTACGACTGGACCCCGTCCGATCTTTTGAAGTCGCAATATTTGAAGGGCGTGGACAACCAGCGCATCATCAATTACGAAAACAGCTACAATACCCTGGAGACCTACTCCAACTACCAGCTGACCCTGCCCAATGAGAACGTGTCCCTGAAGGTGAGCGGCAATTACATGCTGGAGATCTACAACAGTGGCTACGAGCTGCAGTTTTCCAGAAGGTTTGTGGTCTATAAGGATATTTTAAAAGTGGGCGGCACGGTGAAGCGCTCACGCGATTTTGACTTTCTCAATGAAAAGCAGGTGGTGCACTTTACCATCAACGCGGGAAACTTTAGGCTGGTGAACCCCAAAAAGGAAATAAAGGTGGCCATTCTGCAAAACCACTACTGGCCCACGGCCCTTTACAACATTCCCCCGCAGTTCACCATTGGGAACGAACTGGTGTACCGCTATGACCAGGAGACCGCTTTCTTTGGGGGCAACGAGTTTTTACTTTTTGATACCAGCGACCTCAGGACGCCCACCTCCCAGATCAGCCATATTGAGGTCAGGGACCTGTACCACCACTACCTCTTTGGGGACGATTACCGCTACGATGAACCTTACACCTATTTTCCCGATATCAATGGCGATTTTGTGGTACGCACCCTCCAGGGGCAGGACAACAGCCGGGAGGCCGAATACACCAACGTGCACTTTAGCCTTCCCTACGAGGAAACCCTGGGATTGGACGACATCTACATCTTTGGCAAATTCAACAACTACGCCTTGGAAGATTGGAACAAGATGACCTACAACGAAAAAAACGGAATGATGGAGGCCGAACTTAAAATGAAGCAAGGCTTTTACAACTACCGGTACGTGGCCAAGAGCGAGGAAGGGAAGGTTAGGCTCAACGCCGTGGGCGGTAATTTCCACTTTACCGAGAACAATTACCTTATCCTGGTCTATTACCGTGATTTTGGCGAAATCTATGACAGTGTCATCGGCATTGGCTCGGTGAGCTCGGCCAATATCAGCAATTGACAAGGGCCTTAAACTTTCGCACTAAGGGTGCAACCCGCGACAACATCAAGACTTTTGCGATTGAAGCATGGCCATTGCGATGGTAACCGGGCGAAAATGAGCACAGTGATCGGTTCTGTGGGGATGTGCACCCGTTAGGTAATCATTAAGATATCATCCAGGCAACACCAGCCCTTTCTCTTTGGCGTCGCGGCCATGCGCTGTAAGGCTCAAGGGCGATGTACATCAGAAATAAACACAACTATACCGATTATCTGGGATTTGGCTTCCCCAATTGCCCCTTCTTGGTTATCTTGCCACAGAATGGCCCTATTGGTGTCCTTTTGAAAAAGTGATGCCAGAAGGACAGCAAATGGATGTGCAGAAGGTGCTGTTCACCGTTGGTAGGCCCACGGGGCATGCACAACCATCTTTTTTGCCTTCCTTACGGGCCATGATGAAATGTATTGGGCACGTTGACGTGGCTGGCGCCCATTCTTATTTTTTATACGTTATGATCACACAAGTAACCAAGGGAATCAAGATATCGGTACAGACCAATTTTGAGGGCACGTTCTTCAAAAATTACAAGATGCACTACGCCTTTGGCTATACCATAACCATAGAGAACCAAGGGAAGGATGCCGTACAGCTCCTTTCCCGGCACTGGGAAATACACGATTCCCTGAACGATCTGGAAATCCTGGACGGTGAGGGCGTGATCGGCAAAAAACCGATCATTGCCTCCGGGGAGGCGCACACCTACAGTTCAGGATGTTTGCTCACCTCTCCCATTGGGGCCATGAACGGCCACTACGGCATGCTAAACTTTAGCAGCGGGGAAACATTTCAGGTACCCATTCCCTCTTTTAAGTTCAGTGCACCTTTCACCTTGAACTAATCGCTTTTTTTAACATGCTTCCTTACCTTTGTTGCCATTATAAATTTAATAACACAACAATAGGATTATGGGCAAAGGTTTTTTTCAGGTTCCCACCGCAGTCAATGAACCAATAAAAAGTTATGCGCCGGGCACCCCGGAGCGAGAAGCCGTTTTGGCACAGTACAGGGCCTATTACGAAGGAGAGGTTACCGTACCTTTGTACATTGGGTCCAAAACCGTGGAAACGGGAAACACGCGGAGCATGTCACCGCCGCATGACCACCGGCACATTGTGGGGCACTACCATTTGGCGGAAAAGACCCATGTGGAGCAGGCCATAGCCAACTGCCTGGAGTCGCGCGAGGCGTGGGCCAACCTTGCCTGGGAGCAACGCGCTGCCGTCTTCATGAAAGCGGCCGCCCTGATCGCCGGACCCTACCGCGCCAAGATAAACGCCGCCACGATGATGGCGCAGTCCAAGACCATACACCAGGCCGAAATCGATGCAGCCTGCGAACTCATAGATTTCCTGAACTTCAACGTGGAGTACATGAGCCAGATCTATGCGGAGCAGCCCGAATCTGCAGAGGGCATTTGGAACCGTGTGGAGTACCGCCCCCTCGAGGGCTTTGTCTATGCCATAACCCCTTTCAATTTCACCGCCATTGCGGGCAACCTCCCGGCCAGCGCGGCAATGATGGGCAATGTAGTGGTCTGGAAACCGAGCGACAGCCAGGTGTACTCCGCCAAAGTGATCATGGACGTGTTCCAGGAGGCCGGCCTCCCCGATGGGGTCATCAACATGGTCATGGGCGATCCGGTGATGATCAGCGATACCGTTTTGGCCAGTCCGGATTTTTCCGGCCTGCACTTCACCGGCTCCACGGAAGTGTTCAAGTCCCTTTGGAAACAGATCGGCAACAACATCCACAAGTACAAGACCTATCCCCGGATCGTGGGCGAAACCGGCGGCAAGGACTTTATCATTGCACACCCCACGGCACACCCCAAGCAAGTGGCCACGGCCATAACAAGGGGGGCTTTTGAGTTCCAGGGACAGAAATGCAGTGCGGCCTCCAGGGTGTACTTGCCCAAATCCACGGCAGAGGAAATATTGGGGCACGTAAAAAAAGACATGGAAAGCTTCAACAAACCGGGATCTCCGGAAGATATGGGCAATTTCATCACCGCCGTGATACACGAGGGCTCCTTTGATAAATTGGCGAAGTACATAGACCAGGCAAAGGCCGATGCCAACGCCACCATCTTCGCCGGGGGCGGGTACGATAAGTCCAAGGGCTATTTTGTGGAGCCCACCGTGATCCTTACCGAAGACCCCAAATACACCACCATGTGCACGGAACTTTTTGGACCCGTGGTAACGGTGTACGTCTATGAGGACAACGATTGGGCCGATACCCTGAAATTGGTGGACAACACCTCTGAATATGCCTTGACGGGGGCCGTGCTGTCCCAAGACCGCTATGCCATTGACCAGGCCACCAAGGCACTGCAGAACTGTGCCGGCAATTTTTACATCAATGACAAGCCCACGGGGGCTGTGGTGGGGCAACAGCCCTTTGGTGGTGCCCGGGCCTCCGGAACCAATGACAAGGCCGGATCCGCCCAAAACCTGCTCAGATGGGTCTCCCCAAGGCTCATTAAAGAGACCTTTGTGACCCCCACCGACTATCGCTATCCCTTCTTGGGCTAGCCCACAATACACCTAAAGAAAAAAAGGGGGACGCCGGTGGCACCCCCTTTTTTTTTGCCTACTTTTAAGGACGAATGAAGATGTTATACCAGTTCTCGTTTGAAATGCAGCCATAGAAATGGAATTATTTTTTTGGCCTGCGAAAAAGAAAAATCAGGCATAGCCGAGCTACGGCTTATTTTTATTTTGAAGTAGGGCCTAAAAAGAAACCATTTATCGGCTTATTTTCAATTGGGAAATGGTATAAGAACCAATAATACAAACAGATGAAAAAAATTCTTCTTTTAGCCCTGTTATATAGTGGTGGCGTTTTGGCCCAAGATCAATTGGCCCAAGCTGCCATGGAGACGGCCTTGGCCCGGACACAGGAGCACACCTTGCAATTGGCAGAGGCCTTTGATGAAGGGCTGTACCCATGGCGCCCGTCGGAGGGCATCATGTCCGTAGCGGAAGTGCTGACCCACGTGGCCGCGAGCAATTATTACCTGGCCACAAAAATGGGCTTCCCCCCGCCCGCCGATGCCCGTGTGATGGAACTGCGCGAGCTCCGCGAAAAGGAAGCAATTGTAAGCGCCCTTAAGCGCTCCAGTGCCTTTGTTTTGGAGGTGGTGGGCAAGGTAACGGATGGGGAACTGGACACGGAGGTTGACTTCGGTTTTGCCAAAATGAACACCATGGGAGGCCTTTTGCGCCTCATAGAGCACAATGCCGAGCACAAAGGGCAGCTCATAGCCTATGCCCGATCCAATGGGATACAACCCCCTTGGAGCCGTTAAAGATGCCGTTGAAAAGTTAAAAACCAACGGACAGTCACAAGATTGGGACACCCTTCATGATGGCCCCTTGTAAAAAAACAACCCACGGTGGGGCAACTATCCAATGATACACCAGAGGTTCAAAATCCCCTTAAAACCCCTGTTCTATTGGATTTTTTCGGATTTGGCACAATTTTAATGTAAATTTAACGTTAACTAATTGTTATTGGAACGTAATCTTTAGACCTTCGTTAGAAGCCAAATTAAAATTGACCTTTATGGCCACAAAAATTGGTACCCTACTATCTTCTTACCACCAGCACTATTGGAGCCGGCTAAAAAGCTATGCCAAGCGATGCCGAAAGGATTATTACTCCTTGCTCAGCCTTTGAACTTTAAGGGCAAATACACCACTTTTTTCGTTTCAAAAAAATCTTCCTTGAACCATTGTTGCAGATCAAAGATCTCAATATTGGCATAATGTTGCAGCTCTTCCTCCAAGTGCCCCCCTTTTAGGTACAGGATACCATTTTTGCGTTGGTGCGCCGACTGCTTTTTTATCTTTCCCTTTACCCAATGCACAAAAGTGGGCATTGCCGCCACGGCACGGCTCACAATAAAATCGAACTGACCGGGTATTTCTTCCACCCTCGCGTTTATGGTGGCAACGTTTTGCAGGGAGAGTCCCTGGACCACCTCGTTCACCACCTTTATTTTCTTTCCAATGGAGTCCACCAAGGTAAACTCCACCTCGGGAAAAAGGATGGCCAAGGGGATGCCCGGAAAGCCACCGCCGGTGCCCACATCGAGCACTTTTGCCCCTGCTTGGAAGGCTTGCACCTTGGCAATGCCAAGGGAATGTAGCACGTGCCTCAAATACAGCTCATCTATGTCCTTTCTGGAGACCACGTTGATCTTTTGGTTCCAATCCTTATACAGGAATTCCAACGATTTCAACTGTTTCTGTTGCTTTTCGGTTAAATTGGGAAAGTATTGCAGTATGTTTTCGGCCGTCATCGTTATCTTTGTATATCGATTATTATAGTATATTCACCTGTGCAAAGGTTTTCATTTTTAAGGCACCGTCAAAAATTGTAGGACGGTAATTGCACATATTCAACAAAAAAGATTAGATCATGGAACAACAGACCGTTCGCTTTCCCCGAAAGGATCCAGCGCAGTTTTTTAAGACGCTCAATACTAGGGTAAACGAATACTTTAAGAAAAATGGGATCAAAAAAACGGGCAATTGGCGCCTGCACCTCAAAACTGTGGTGATGTTCGCCTTGTTTCTTACGCCCTATTTTCTGATCCTTACCCTGGGGCTTCCCAATTGGGCCAATCTCTTGCTCACCATTGTCATGGGGGTGGGCATGGCCGGTGTGGGCATGAACGTCATGCATGACGGCAACCACGGTGCCTATTCCAACAAAAAATGGGTGAACAAGCTTATGGGAAGCAGCATCTACATCTTGGCGGGCAACGTTTACAACTGGCAGGTACAGCACAATGTACTGCACCATACCTACACCAACATACACGAACACGATGAAGATATGGAGGCCGGCCGCATCCTGCGCTTTTCCAAGCACGCAGAGTGGAAAAAATACCATAGGTTCCAACATCTTTATTCCGTCTTCCTGTACGGGCTGCTTACCTTCAATTGGGCCATAACCACAGATTTCCAACAGATGTACCGCTATATGAAGCGAAAGCTGTCTTACGGGAAACTGCCCAGCCCCATCAAGAACTGGAGCACCTTGCTCATCACCAAGATGATTTACGTGACCATCTGGATCGTATTGCCAATGTTGCTGTTGGACATTGCCTGGTGGAAAATATTGATCGGCTTCTTTGTGATGCACTATGTGGCCGGCGTGATCCTGAGCGTGGTGTTCCAACTGGCCCACATTGTGGATGAAGCGGACACCCCCCTGCCCGATGAGCACGGTACCATGAAGAACACCTGGGCCATACACCAATTGTTCACCACGGTAAACTTTGGCACCAAAAACAAACTGGTGAACTGGTTCACGGGTGGCCTTAACCACCAAGTGGAACACCATATCTTTCCCAACATTAGCCATGTGCACTACACAAATATTTCCAAAATTGTGAAACAGACGGCCAAGGAGTTCAATTTGCCCTACAACGAGTACAAGACCACGAGAAAAGCCATAATTTCACATTTTAAACATTTAAAGGAATTGGGTCAGGAACCCTCATTACAATATCAGCAATAAGTTTATGAGCCACCAACTATCGGAAAAAATCAACAAACTTGTGCCCTCGGCCACCCTGGAAATGGCGGCCAAGGCAAGGGAACTAAGGGCAGCGGGAAAAGACATCATAGGGCTGAGCCTCGGGGAGCCCGATTTTAACACGCCGGACTATGTCAAGGATGCGGCCATACAAGCGGTGAAGGACAACTACAACGCCTACACCCCGGTGGACGGTTACGTGGAATTGAAGAAGGCCATCATCACCAAATTTGAAAGGGACAACCAACTGCGGTACGAACCCTCCCAGATCGTGGTCTCCACCGGGGCCAAACAATCGCTCTACAACGTGGCCCAAGTGTGCCTGAACCCCGGTGACGAGGTAATTTTGCCCTGCCCCTACTGGGTAAGTTACAGCGACATCGTAAAACTATCGGACGGGGTGCCGGTGGAAGTGCCCACCACCTTGGAGAACGATTTTAAGATGACCCCGCAACAGTTAAGGGAGGCCATTACCCCAAAGACCAAAATGCTCTGGTACAGCTCGCCCTGCAATCCCAGCGGTTCGATCTACAGCCGGGAAGAACTGAGGGCCCTGGCAGATGTGCTGCAAGACCACCCACAGATCGTGGTGGTGAGCGATGAGATCTACGAACACATCAACTATGGGGTAACGCCCCACGCCTCCATGGCCCAGTTCAGTGACATGTACGATCGCACGGTAACCGTGAACGGTGTGGCCAAGGCCTTTGCCATGACCGGATGGCGCATTGGGTATCTGGGCGGCCCCAGCCATATTGCCCGGGCCTGCAACAAACTGCAAGGCCAGGTAACCAGCGGAGCCAACTGCATTGCCCAAAGGGCCGTGATCACCGCACTGGAGGAATCCCCGGACCGCATTGCCTATATGGTCACGGAATTCAAGGAACGCAGAAAACTCATTTTGGACCTCTTAAACGGCATACCGGGCTTTAAATGCAACGAACCGGAAGGTGCCTTTTACGTCTTTCCCAATGTATCGGCCTATTTTGGCAAGACCCTCAAGGGCAAGACCATTGGCAATGCTTCTGATTTTGCCATGTTCCTGCTGGAAGCGGCCAATGTGGCCACCGTGACCGGTGATGCTTTTGGGAACGGTGACTGTATCCGGATCTCCTATGCTGCTTCGGTTAAGGAGATAGAGGAAGCGATATCAAGAATAAAAGCGGCCCTGACCGCTTGAGATGGCCCTATCTTGCACCCACGGCCCTGCCCCAAGGCAGGGCTTTTTTATACCCTCTTTTTCGCTTTAACGCAAGAACTTTAAACCACTTCAGCGTGTGGCCAAAAAGAGGAACGGCCCACCGCTGCTTCCACCCCAAACAAGTAACACTTATCTTCTGACAAAGGAACGCTTTTTGATTGTGGATTCGGCATAACCGAGGCGCCCTGAACCTGACTTAGTATAGGTGCACCTCCAAAAAAATAGGCAAGAAGATGGAAGGATTTAAAATGTATGCCCTATTGCTGTTTCCCCTATTTTGTATGGGGCAGATCAACGTAAAGTATGCGGACATTCCGAAAAAGGAAGGGCGTTACGGCACTTACGTGACCAAAAGCGGACAGACCATTGCCCTGCGGGACAGCCTTACCATTGGCATGCCCACCGGTCCCAATGGTTTCCGGTTCATTAATGTGGGGAAATTTTCGGCATCAAATGTCATTGCCGGAAGAAAAGTGGGCGTGGAACGCATACGCACGTTCAGGCGAGGGCGTTTACGGGGCAAGGTGTTTGTGGAAGCAAATTCCTATGGTTTGATGAGGCCCTTTCGCATAGACTATGAAATGGCGCTTAAATCGGGGGAAATTGTGGCTCCGGAACAAAACCAATCTAATGGACATTAGGTGTTTTTTCGGTGGCCACGGCTACGTCCGCTTCCAGAAGTAGGGCGTTAAGAGAATGAGCACGGTAAAGAGTTCCAGGCGCCCGGCAAGCATCAAAAATCCGCACCACCATTTGGCCCCATCGGGCAGGCCATTGAAATTGCTCACGGGATCAAGACTTCCCAGTGCCGGCCCCACATTGCCCAGGGAGGAGGCCGCCCCACCAATCGCCGATACAAAGTCCAACCCAAAAAGCCCCAGCACCAGGGCACCTATGATAAAGAGCAGCATGTACAGCACAAAGAAGGCAATGACGTTGTACACAATGTGCTCGGTAACGGTTTTGTTGTTGTAGCGCACGGGTATGATGGCATTGGGGTGCAGGGTGCGCTTAAACTCCAACAACCCGTTCTTAATGATCAGAATATGCCGCATGATCTTGATGCCCCCGGCCGTGGAGCCCGCGGACCCGCCCAAAAAGAACAGCCCAAAAAAGAAAATGGTGAGAAAAGGGGTCCAAGCGGTAAAATCGGCACTGACAAAACCGGTGGTGGTGATCACCGCCACCACTTGAAAAAGACCGTGCCTAAAAGCACTTTCCTCCGCACCCAACACCATGGGGTAGCCGGGGGTTTCAGGGGTTATGTTGGCCTGGAAATATATGACCAGGGCGGCCACGGCGGTGGCCAGCAGAATAAAAACGGCATAATATTTAAACTCCTCGTCCGCGAGCGCCCGCTGTACCTTTCCCTTGAAGGCAAAATAGCTCAGGACAAAATTGGTGCCCGCCAAGAACATGAAGACAATGACAATGTATTGAATGAGCGGTTGGTCGTTATAATGGGCCAGGCTGGCATTCTTGGTGCTGAACCCGCCGGTGCTCAGGGTGGCCAGGGCGTGGTTGGCGGCGTCAAAGAGGGTCATTCCGGCCAATTTCAACAACAAGGTCTCTGCCACGGTGTAGCCCACATAAATGAGCCACAACCTTTTTGCCGTGTCCGTGATCCTGGGGTGCAGCTTGTCCGCATTGGGTCCGGGTGCCTCGGCAGAGAACAACTGCATGCCGCCAATGCCCAAAAGCGGCAAAATGGCAATGGCCAGGACAATGATGCCCATACCGCCGATCCAGTGGGTAAGACTGCGCCAGAACAGGATGCCCTTGGGCATGGCCTCAATATCCTCCAAAATGGATGCGCCCGTGGTGGTGTACCCGGAAACGGTCTCAAACACCGCATTGCTCAAGGACGGGATGGCCCCGGAAAAAAGATAGGGAAGCATTCCGGAAAGGGACATCACCACCCAACCAAAGGTGACAATGATATAGCCCTCCCGCTTCTTCACCTCCTTGCGGTGCCCACGGGTAAAGTACATGGCAATGACCCCCGAGAACATGGTGGCAATGGCCGCCATGGCAATGCCCAGCGTGGCGCCATCGGCATAGTAGCCGCTCACCAAGGCGGCCAGCAGCATGAAGCCACCATTGAAGAGCATCAACAGCCCCATGAGATGAAATATGACCTTGGCGTTCAGATGCATCTTACAAAAACATGCGTTCCACTTTCTTAATTTCCGAAGGAAGGCAGCAGACCACCACGCGATCGCCCTCTTCTATGCAAAATCCGCCCAGGGCAATGATCCCCTTGCCATCGCGGACCACCCCGCCCACTGTGGCATCCTTGGGAAAATCCAGGTCACGGATCTTGGTGCCGGTGACCTTGGAGCCCTTTTTTACCAAAAACTCAAGAATTTCTGCGTTGAGGTTGTTAAGGCGGGTAAGGGCAACCACTTCTCCCCTTCTAATGTGCCTAAAGATATTGTTGGCCGCCAACAGTTTTTTATTGATGAGCGTGTCAATGCCTATGGAGTGCGAAAGTTGAAAATAATCCATGTTCTCCACCAAGGCAATGGTCTTTTTTATGAACTTGGACTTGGCCACCAGGCAACTCATGATGTTGGTTTCCGAATTTCCCGTCACTGCGATGAAGGCATCCATGGACTCCAGGCTTTCCTCTTCCAACAGTTCCACGTTGCTGCCATCGGCATTGATCACCAAGGCATTGGGCAGCTCATCGGCAAGATCGAAGGCCTTTTCCTTGTTTCGCTCAATGAGCTTCACGTTGAACTTCTTGGCACAGAGGTCTCGCGCGGTCTTGTACCCCACCTTGCTGCCGCCCAAGATCATCACGTTCTTGATCTCTGCCTTTTTCTTGCCGGCCAGTTTGTAGAGTTCGTCCAGCCCTTCCTTTACCGTGATGAAATAGACTTGATCTCCGTCTTTGAACACGGTGTCTCCCCGGGGGATGATGGTATATTGCGTACCGGCCCGCTTTAGGGCTATGGGCATGAAGTGCACCTCCGAAAATATTTTTTCGGTCTCCTTTACCATTTTCCCAATGAAGGGGGCGGTGGCCGGCAGGGAAATGCCCACCAGGGTAAGCTTGCCCTCCTCGAACTCATAGGTGTCGTTAAAGGCAGAACGGTTCAAGAGCAATTGTATTTCGGTGGCCGCCAAGGCTTCGGGCGAAATGAGCTCGTCCACCCCCAGGTCCGGAAAGTGCAGTGCATCCTTGTTGTCTATGAACTCCGTGTTGGAGATCCGGGCTATGGTGCGCTTGCAGCCCAGTTGCTTGGCCAACATGCACAAGGTGATGTTGGTGGTCTCCGATGACGTGACCCCGATGACCAATTCGGACTGGGCCACCTGGGCATCCCGGAGCACGGACACGGAGGTGGCGTCTCCCCGCAGCACCCTAATGTCCAAATGGTTGTCTGCATAGGCAAGGCTTTCCTTGTCCGTATCGATCAATGTAATGTTCTGGGACTCGTAAGAAAGGAGTTTGGCCAGGTGGAAACCCACTTCGCCAGCACCGGCAATTATAATTTTCATTGCGTTGTTTACACGGTGGGCCAATACCGGGAGCAAGGACTGTACCTGCGCTCCCTTATCGGGGTGCCACGCGTATTATAGGGTACGAAATTACATAATTTTAGGGGCATTGGACACCAACTGCACCTTTAACGCACATCTTATGGTTCAAAGTGTCCATTTCTGGAGCGGAGCCCGGGCAAACACCTAAGCATGGCCTTGCTGGGAAGGCGTGCCCTTTTCCCTTGTTTCAAGGAACAAAGCACCATGTTCTTCTCCCCGGGCGGCCAAAAGAACGGGAAAAGATGGTAATAAAGGCGGTCACTGCACCTTGCTCCCCCACGGATTGGCAGATCCCAGGGACGGTATGCCCCTAAATTGTATCTTTGCCCAAAAAATTGCGCCCATGGCCAAGAAAGTGACCCCCTACAAAGATTCCCAACTGGGAAAGAAAGAGCAAGTGACCAAAATGTTCGACGCCATCTCCACCAATTATGATGGGCTCAACCGTGTCATTTCCTTCGGTATTGACATCAAATGGCGCAAACGGGTGGTGGCCCTCCTAAAAAAAGAAAGGCCCCAGGCCATACTGGACATTGCCACGGGCACCGGCGACCTTGCCATTGCGCTGGTAAAAACAGGGGCCAAGCGCATTGTGGGACTGGATATTTCCCCGGGCATGCTGGCCGTTGGGCAGGACAAGGTAGCACAGAAAAAGTTGGACAAGACCATTGAGATGGTGGTGGGGGACAGCGAACAGCTGAGCTTTGAAAAAGACACCTTTGATGCGGTGACCGTTTCCTTTGGCGTTCGCAATTTTGAAAATCTGGAAACCGGCCTGGCGGAAATTCTCAGGGTGCTCAGGCCCGGTGGCAGTCTGGTGGTGCTGGAAACCTCGGTGCCCACCAAAACCCCATTTAAACAAGGATACAGACTCTACACCAAGCACATCTTGCCCCTGATAGGGAAAATGTTCTCCAAAGATGATGCCGCCTACGGCTACCTGAGCGAATCGGCCGCTGTTTTCCCCCACGGAGAGGCCTTCAACAATATTTTGCGCAAAACTGGGTTTATAGAGGTAGTTAACAAGCCCCAGACCCTTGGGGTGGCATCCATTTATGTGGCAAAAAAGGGATAGCCCCGTTGGCCCATGCAAATGAAATGCCCATAAGTCCAGATCGTGAATGAAAAAATGGTATTTCACTTCTATTGTTGCGTTGCTGGCCAGTGTTGCCTGCCTGTCCCAATTTAATCCCGATCCGGTGATCAATAGGGAGAACGAGGACAAGCGCTTTCTCAACTACGGCTATTTTTTGGGCTTTAACCAGTATGATTTTAAGTTCGACTACAAAGAGGACCGGGGCCCCCAGGACACGGATGTGCTGGTGAGCAAGAGCTATGGCTTCAATGTGGGCCTCATAGGTGAAATGCGGATAAACGACCACCTGGATGTCAGGTTTGAGCCCGGATTGCACTATACCCAGCGCACCCTTGGTTTTCGTGGGTTCGATGAAGAACGGGACGCCATCCGGGAAGTTACCAGTACCTACATCAACTTCCCCCTATTGCTCAAGGCCAGCGCCAAGCGGTTTGGCAACTGGAAACCCTTTCTACTGGGCGGTGGTTCCATGAGCCTAAATCTGGGCAGCAACGAGACCAATTTGGACGACAATAGCACGGGCACCTTCCGGATGACCAAATGGACCTACAATTACGAGCTGGGCTTTGGCATTGACTTTTACCTGGAATACTTTAAGTTCACCCCCTCCATTCGAGGTGTCTTTGCCATTACGGATGAACTGGTCAGGGACAACGACCCCAACAGCCCGTGGACCGGAAACATAGCCGGCATGCGCAGTCGCGGTCTATTTTTGAACTTCACATTTGAGTAACACCCCTTTTTAACCTCAGTGAGGGCGGCCAACAAAGGTCCGTGCGCGCCCCCCGGACAGGAAGGCGCCCCTTCAATGGCCCCTTCTTACTTCATGCAGTAAAATGGCCGTGGCGGTGGCCACATTGAGACTCTCCGCGGTCGGGGGGCCAAACTGCGGAACGCCCACCCGGGCCGTGCACCACTTGGCCATTTCCTTGGAGATGCCCTGGCCCTCGTTCCCCATTAGCAGCATCCCCTTTGCCCCAAATTCGGTGCGCTGGGCCGCGGCCCCATCCATAAAAGCACCATAAACGGGCCCATCCCAAGCCTCAAAAAAAGTGGGCAAGGGGCCGTAGTGCACCTTGACCCTGGCCAAGGAGCCCATGGTGGCCTGCAACACTTTTGGATTGTAACAATCCACCGTGTTGGGCGAGCACAATAACCGGTCTATCTGGAACCAATCGCACAGCCTAATGATGGTGCCCAGGTTGCCGGGGTCCTGCACGCCGTCCAAGGCCAGGCACCATCCGGTGGGCAAAAAGGGTTCCGGGGCAGGAATGCCAAAGACCGCCAAGGCCCCACTGGGGTTTTTAAGTTGGCTCATCTGCCCCAGTTGCCGGGGCGTCACCGGGACCACAGGGTAGGCACCAAAATCTGATGCAAAGGCATCCGTGACATAGATTTTATGCACCTTGTGGCGCCGGCCCAAGAACTCCGATATGGCCTTTTGGCCTTCCACCACAAACAGACCGTGTTCCAGACGGTACTTTTTTTGGCCAAGGCTTCTTATAAGTTTCAATTCACTTTTAACAACCATACAAATACTGTACTTTTGAATTCTATGAGGGCGGCACTCTGTTCTAGGACCAACATTGCTAAATTAAGCTTATTCTCCTTTCTTGCAACGGTCGTTCTTTCCTGCAATACCCTTAAAAAAGTAGAGGAAGATGCGTATCTGGTGGCCAAGAACACCATTCTCGTGGACTCGGTAAAGGTGAAGGACGATGATTTGGCCAGTTTGATCATCCAAGCTCCCAATACGTCTTTATTGGGTTATCCGTTGCGCCTTAACCTCTACAATCTGGCCAAGGAAAACCCGGACTCACTTTACCAGGTTTGGCTCAACAAAAAGGAGAACCGCAAAAAAAGGCTCACCAAACTCTTGTCCGAAAAGCAGGTGGAGCGGCTGGGCGAATCCTTTTTTGTGGCAGGGTTGGGCAAGTGGCTCAAGGACATTGGAGAGCCCCCCGTGGTGCTGGACACCAGCCGTACCCGGCTTAGCCTGGAGCGGCTCAGCGCCTATTATGACAGTCAGGGCTATTTTAACAACCGCACCAAGTACGTCATTGACTCCACCGGCAAAAAACAGCGCGCCAAGGTCAATTATGAGATTGCCCTGGGCGATCCCTTCATCATTGACTCCATTGGGAACGACATCAGTTCCAGGGCCGTGGATTCCCTCTACTTTCTCCATGCCCGGCAATCGTTCATAAAACCGGGAGAGCGTTTTGACCTCTCCAAGTTCAACCGCGAAAGGGAGCGTTTAACGGAGCTCTTCCGGAACAATGGCATCCGGAATTTCCAGCAAAGCTCCATTACCTTTGACATTGCCCGGGACACCCTTAGCACCGCGGCCGACCGTAAAATGAACATTACCCTGAACATAGGCGATCTTAAAAAACGGGGAGAAAACGAGGTAACCACGGAACCCTACAAAGTGGAGCGCATAGGCTCCGTTGATGTGTACACGGACTATCTGGCCAGCAACGGAAAGGGGGCCACCAAAACCGTGGCCTACGGTGATTACACCTTTCACTACACGGACAATTTTGACATTAAGCCAAAGACCCTGGCCAATGCCATCTACTTTAAAAAAGACAGCATTTACCGCGACATTGACAAGATCAGGACCGCCAGACAGCTGAACAGCCTAAACATCTTCAAGTATCCCAACCTGATCCCGGAAGAGGACAGTACGGCCAATCAGGTGAACTACAAGGTGTACCTGGCCCCAAAGACCAAGTACTCCCTGGGCACCAACTTTGAGGTCAGCAGAAGCAACATTAGGCGGCTGGGCATTGGTATGGGCGCTTCCCTTTTGATCAGGAACATCTTCAAGGGAGCCGAAAACCTGAGCATTTCCGGCAACGCCACCTTTGGCCTGTTGAGCAACTCGGTCATCTTTCAGGAAAGCGTTTTTTCAGAGATCGGGGGCGACATTACCTTGGATTTTCCCCGCATTTGGTTCCCCTTCATAAACACCACCAAGCTCATCCCCAACTACAGCCTTCCCAAGACCAGGATCGCCCTGGGCACCAGCTTTCAGCGGAACATAGGTCTGGACAAACAAACCTTTAACACCGTCTATGGCTACAACTGGACCCCGGACGACTTTACCCGGAACGTCCTGGAACTGATCAATGTACAGTTTGTGCGAAATGTGAACGCCAACCGCTTCTTTAACGTGTACCAGAACACCTACCAACAACTGAACAATATTGCCAGGGACCCAGGGGTCATTGCCCAGGCCAACCCCGATTACTTTAACGCGGACAACAACCTTACCACTCCCAACCAAGCCCCGGAAGGCCTTGTGGCGGGAACCACCGGATTCATTGACGATGTGCTCAACGGAAGCATCCCCGTTTCCCCGGGCGGACTCACCCAAGAAGATTTTGACGATGTGCGGAGCATCAATGAGCGCGAGATCCGCCTCACCGAGGACAACCTCATCTTTACCACCAACTACACCTTTAACAAAAACAACCGCAACGGCATTGCGGACAATCAGTTTTACCAATTTAGGCTCCGGTTGGAAAGTGCGGGCAATTTGCTCTCCGGCATATCCAACCTCATCCCTTTCAATGAAAACAATGACAACCAGCTACTGGTTTTTGGCGTGCCCTTTTCCCAGTACCTGAAAACGGAATTCGACTATGTGAAGTACTGGGACCTCTCCCGAAACAACGTGCTCGCGGCGCGATCTTTTGTGGGCATTGCGGTGCCCTACGGAAACTCAAGGAACATTCCCTTTGTACGCAGTTACTTTGGCGGTGGATCCAATGACAACCGCGCTTGGTTTCCCTACTCGCTGGGTCCTGGGCGCACTTCTGCCGTGAACGATTTCAATGAGGCCAACTTTAAGATCGCCCTGAACCTGGAGTACCGTTTCCCCATTGCGGGAGACATCAACGGGGCCATTTTTGCGGATGCCGGTAACATTTGGAACGTCTTTGATGATGTAGAGGACCCCGAAGCCACCTTCAACGGTATTTCTTCCCTCAAGGATCTGGCCCTGGGGACAGGGTTTGGGCTCCGTTACGATGCCACCTATTTCATCATTAGGCTGGACATGGGCTTTAAGACCTACAATCCCGCCCTCTCCCACTCTGAACGCTGGTTCACTGATTATTTCAGGAATCCGGTGCTCAACGTTGGCATCAACTATCCCTTTTAAGTGCAATTCTTTTAGTACTTTTGTTCCCCAAAACAGAAAACAACCCAACACATTTAAATTAAAAAATATGGCGCACAACATTAAACCCGGCGTGGCAACAGGAGATGAAGTACAGGCAATTTTTAAGCATGCCAAGGAAAACGGATATGCCCTGCCCGCCGTGAACGTGATCGGTTCCAACACCATAAACGGGGTCTTGGAGACCGCAGCCAGCCTAAACGCGCCCGTAATCTTACAGTTCTCCAACGGTGGCGCCCAGTTCAATGCGGGGAAAGGCCTTTCCAACGAGGGGCAGAACGCGGCGGTACAGGGAGCCATTGCAGGGGCAAAGCACGTGCACCAATTGGCCAAGGCCTACGGGGCCACCGTGATACTGCACACGGACCATTGCGCCAAGAAATTGTTGCCCTGGATAGACGGTCTCCTGGAGGCCAGCGAACAGCACTACAAGGAACACGGAACATCGCTCTTTAGCTCTCACATGATCGACCTCTCCGAAGAGCCCTTGGAAGAGAACATAGCCCTTTGCAAGACCTATTTGGAAAGAATGGCCAAAATAGGGATGACCCTGGAAATAGAATTGGGCATAACCGGTGGAGAGGAAGATGGGGTGGACAACTCCGATGTGGACGATTCCAAGCTGTACACCCAACCAGAGGAAGTGGCATATGCCTACGAAGAACTGAGCAAGGTAAGCCATAGGTTCACCATCGCGGCCGCCTTTGGCAACGTGCACGGCGTGTACAAACCGGGCAACGTGAAGCTCACCCCAAAAATCTTGAAAAACTCCCAAGAATACGTCTCCAAGAAATATGGCGTGGGGCACAACCACATTGATTTTGTCTTTCACGGCGGATCGGGTTCCACGGTAGCGGAAATCCGGGAGGGCATTAGCTACGGGGTCATAAAAATGAACATTGACACCGACCTGCAATACGCCTTTCTCTGTGGCGTTAGGGACTACATACAGGACAACAAAGACTTCCTACAGTCGCAAATAGGCAACCCCAAGGGAGCGGACGAGCCCAACAAAAAATTCTACGACCCAAGGGTGTGGTTGCGCCACGGCGAGACCGCCTTTATTGAGCGCTTGAAAAAAGCGTTTGAGGATTTGAACAACGTAAACACCCTTTAGACGGCATTAAAAACCAAATATGGACGACATGACGGCTTGGTTCAAACGCAAGGAGAAGGGAATACAGACCTCCACGGAGGAAAAAAAGGACACCCCAAAGGGACTCTGGTACAAATCGCCCACGGGAAAGATCGTGGAATCCGAAGATCTGGCCAAGAACTTTTATGTGAGCCCGGAGGACGACTACCACGTGCGCATTGGAAGCAAAGAGTATTTTGAGATTTTGTTCGATGACAACAAATTCAAGGAACTGGACGCCAAAATGACCTCCAAGGACCCCTTGAGGTTCGAGGACACCAAAAAATATGCGGATCGCTTAAAGGCGGCCCAAAAGAAAACGGGGCTCAAGGATGCCGTGCGCACCGCTGTGGGCAAGTCCATGGGCAAGGAGCTGGTGGTCTGCTGCATGGACTTTGGCTTCATTGGTGGCTCCATGGGCAGTGTGGTGGGCGAAAAGATCGCCAGGGGCATTGACCACGCCATAAAAAAGAAACTGCCCTTTGTGATGATATCCAAGAGCGGTGGCGCCCGGATGATGGAGGCGGCCCTCTCCCTGATGCAACTGGCAAAGACCTCGGTTAAACTGGCCCAGTTGGCAGAAGCCGGCCTGCCCTACATCTCCTTATGTACCGATCCCACCACGGGAGGCACCACGGCATCCTACGCCATGCTCGGGGACATCAACATTGCAGAACCAGGGGCGCTGATCGGTTTTGCCGGGCCCAGAATTGTAAAGGACACCACGGGCAAAGACCTCCCGGAAGATTTCCAGACCAGTGAGTTTCTGTTGGAGCATGGTTTTTTGGACTTCATTACCCACCGCAGGGACCTCAAAAAGAACATCAACCTTTATCTGGACCTTATACAGAACCATCCGCTGAGAAAAGAGGCGCCCAAAGAGGGGGAACAGGCATCGGCCTAGGCCGCTGGGGAGCGCCCACCAAATCTTTGCCCCCCCGGGGCGGGGACCGGAAAAACGGGACTGGAGGCGCACGGGCCATCCAGGCAACCCTTAGGTTCAATTTTCTAGTGGCCCTTCTCCAGATATAAGAAAAATAATGATATCTTTGCGGCCTGTTTCAAAAAGGCCCTGTACAACGGCGGGGACCAGGAGAACGGATACATAAAAATCATTTAAAACAATATTGGAATGTATTTAACCAAAGAAAAGAAAGCCGAAATCTTTAAGAAATACGGCGGTGCGGAAGGCAATACCGGAAGCACGGAAGGCCAGATCGCCCTGTTCACGTACAGGATCAACCACCTTTCCGAACATTTGAGAAGAAACCACAAAGACTTTAACACCGAGCGCTCCCTGGTAAGATTGGTGGGCAAGCGCAGAAGTCTGTTGGACTATATGATCAAAAATGACATTGTAAAGTACAGGGAGCTCATCAAGGAATTGGGCATCAGAAAATAAAATACCTAGAAAGGGATAGTGCGCTATCCCTTTCTTTTTATGATCATCCCAAGTTTCGGGGATCCAAATACAGAGACAACACAAAAAGCTGCACGTAGTTTTTCATTGGTCAGTGCCCGGGCACAAACACAACACACAACACCCCCCCCGACCAACCGAAATGGACGGGGAGACCATTGTTTAACAAAATCCCGATATGGTTCGGGTAAAAATCAATTGTATGATTCCAAAAGTTTTTAGAGAGGTCATTGACCTTGGGGATGGACGCGAAATCTCCATCGAGACCGGCAAACTGGCCAAGCAGGCCCATGGCTCCGTAGTGGTGCAGTCCGGAAAATGTATGTTATTGTGTACCGTGGTATCCAATTACGAGCAAAAGGATTTGCCGTTTTTGCCATTGACCGTGGATTACCGCGAAAAATTTGCCGCCTCGGGCAGGTATCCCGGAGGCTTCTTTAAACGGGAGGCCCGCCCCAGTGATGGAGAGGTACTTACCATGCGCCTGGTGGATCGCGTACTGCGCCCCCTGTTCCCTAAAGACTACCACGCCGAGACCCAGGTAATGATCCAGCTCATGTCCCACGACGAGGACGTGATGCCCGATGCCATGGCGGGGCTAGCCGCTTCGGCAGCCATACAGCTGTCCGACTTTCCGTTTGAATGTGCCATTTCCGAAGCCCGGGTGGGCCGCGTGAACGGGGAGTTCATCATTAACCCAAGCCGGTCCCAGTTGTTGGAGAGCGATATTGACATGATCATTGGTGCCTCTGCAGATTCCGTAATGATGGTGGAAGGTGAAATGGACGAGATCTCCGAAGAGGAAATGGTGGAAGCCATACAATTTGCCCACGAGGCCATCAAGAAACAGATCGATGCCCAAATGAGGTTGGCCGATGCCTTTGGAAGAAAAGAGGTACGGGAGTACGAGCAAGGGGAAGACGACCAGGACCTGGAAAAGAAAATACACGAGCTGGCCTATGACCGCGTGTATGAGGTGGCCAAGAAAGGCTCTGCAAAACACGAACGCGCCGAGGCCTTTGCCGCCATCAAGGAAGATATTAAATCCGGGTTCTCTGAAGAAGAACTCGAGGAAAAGGGCGATTTGATCTCCGAGTACTACCGCAAGGCGGAAAAGGCCGCAGTGCGCGACCTTACCCTTAACGAAGGAATGCGCTTGGATGGAAGAAAGACAGATGAGATCCGTCCCATCTGGTGCGAGGTGGATTATTTGCCCTCCACCCATGGTTCTTCCCTATTTACCCGTGGGGAGACACAGGCCCTGGCCACAGTGACCCTGGGCACCTCAAGGGAGGCCAACCAGATAGACATGCCCTCTTACGAAGGCGAGGAGACCTTTTACCTGCACTACAACTTTCCCCCGTTCTGTACCGGTGAGGCACGCCCCATTCGCGGTACCTCCAGAAGGGAGATAGGACACGGAAACCTGGCCCAAAGGGCGCTCAAGGGCATGATCCCCGAAGACTGCCCCTACACCGTGCGCGTGGTATCCGAGGTGCTGGAATCCAACGGCTCCTCTTCCATGGCCACCGTTTGTTCGGGCACCATGGCCCTGATGGATGCCGGCGTGCAACTGAAGAAGCCCGTTTCCGGGATTGCCATGGGCTTGATCTCCGATGCCGATTCCGGGAAGTACGCCGTACTGTCCGATATCTTGGGCGATGAAGATCACTTGGGCGACATGGACTTTAAGGTAACCGGTACCGCAGATGGCATCACGGCCTGCCAAATGGACATCAAGGTAAAAGGACTTTCCTATGAAATTTTGGTAAAGGCCTTGAAACAGGCACGGGACGGACGTTTGCATATCCTGGGCAAGTTGGTGGACACCATTGCCGCACCGCGGGAAGACGTAAAGCCCCATGCACCCAAGATGGTGACCACGGTTATTCCAAACGAGTTCATTGGAGCGCTGATCGGCCCCGGCGGCAAAGTGATCCAAGAACTGCAGAAAGAGACCAAGACCACCATTGTGATCAATGAAGATCCGGTGACCGAGGAAGGCATTGTGGAAATTTTGGGCACTGACCAAAATGGCATAGACGCCGTACTGGCCAAGATAGATTCCCTTATGTTCAAACCAAAATTGCACGAGACCTACAAGGTCAAAGTGATCAAAATGTTGGATTTTGGCGCAGTGGTGGAATACTTGGACGCCCCAGGAAACGAGACCCTGTTGCATGTATCCGAACTGGCCTGGGAACGCACCGAAAACGTTTCGGACGTGGTGAACATGGGAGACGAGTTTGAAGTACAGTACATGGGCACCGACCCAAGGACCCGAAAGGAAAAGGTTTCCCGAAAAGCCCTGCTCCCCAAACCCGAAGGCTATCAGGAACGGCCGCCGCGAGACAACAAAAGACGCGATGATCGGCGAGGACGGGACAACAGGGACCGCAAGCCGAGAAGGGACTAAATGTATTGACCCTACCCCTTTTTACCCAAAGGGGGGGGGGGGCATAAAAAACACCAAGATGCTGCCATTGGGCAAGATGTAAAGTGTGTTTTTACCGAAATTAAGATGAAAGCCCCGGCCCGTTGCCGGGGCTTTTTTTGCGCTCCATCGATAAAAAAGGCACTTTTTTGGGTGCCATTGTAACATTTCAAAGATTTCAACGTATAAGTATATGCAGTCTATGCGACTTAAACTTAATTTTCTTGAATGAGACAGCTTAAGATCACAAAACAGGTCACCAATAGGGAGACCGCCTCTTTGGACAAGTACTTGCAGGAAATTGGCAAGGTGGACTTGATTACCGCAGATGAAGAAGTGGAGTTGGCACAACGCATCAAGGCAGGCGACCAGATCGCTCTTGAAAAACTGACAAAGGCCAACCTGAGATTCGTGGTGTCCGTGGCCAAGCAGTACCAAAACCAAGGACTTACCTTACCGGATTTGATCAACGAGGGCAACCTTGGCCTGATCAAGGCCGCCCAACGTTTTGATGAAACCAGGGGATTCAAGTTCATCTCCTACGCCGTATGGTGGATCCGCCAATCCATTCTGCAGGCCTTGGCAGAACAATCGCGTATTGTGCGCCTCCCCTTGAACAAAATCGGGTCCATAAACAAGATCAACAAAACCTTTGCCTTTTTGGAGCAGGCCCACGAGCGCATTCCCTCTGCCGAGGAAATAGCCAAGGAACTGGACATGACCGTGGAAGACGTAAAGCAATCCCTCAAGAATTCCGGAAGGCATGTATCCATGGACGCGCCCCTGATCGATGGGGAGGACAGCAACCTGTACGATGTGCTGCGCAGCGGCGAATCTCCAAACCCGGACAAGGAACTGCTGCACGAATCCTTGCGAACCGAAATTGAGCGTGCCCTGGAAACCCTTACCCCAAGGGAAGCGGACGTGATTCGCCTTTACTTTGGCCTGGCAGGACAGCACTCCATGACCTTGGAAGAGATTGGGGAAACCTTTGACCTGACCCGCGAGCGCGTGCGCCAGATCAAGGAAAAGGCCATTAGGAGATTGAAACACACCTCCAGAAGCAAGATTTTAAAAACCTATTTGGGCTGATCGCCCTTTAATTTCAGGCCATCTTTTGCGGCCCATTGCAAATATGGCATATTAATTGTAATTTTAAACCTGACAACAGTTTATCATGACTGTTCGTTTTTTGATTGATGAATGAACTCCGGCTGATTACCGGAGTTTTTCATTGGTACCTTCCCGTGGGCAGGCAAAACCAATGACCTTGGGACAAGAACATGGCCCATAAAAAAACGATGCATGGAAAAACCGGAAAAAGAACAGCCCAACAACCCACTGCACGGGGTAAAACTCCAAGATATCTTGGAATACCTGACCTCCAAATACAGTTGGGAAGACTTGGCGGGACAGGTGAACATCAACTGTTTTAAAAAGGATCCCTCCATAAAATCGTCCTTAAAATTCTTGCGGAAAACCCCCTGGGCCAGAAAAAAGGTGGAATATCTGTACCTACAATCCATTAAAAGACCATGCCGTTGAACATTGTGCTCATTGAGCCCGAAATCCCAAACAACACCGGCAACATAGGCCGCCTGGCCCTGGCCACCAACAGTCACCTTCACCTGGTGGGGCCGTTGGGATTTGACCTGGACAACAAACGACTGAAAAGGGCCGGTCTGGACTATTGGCCGCACATTTCCCTGACGCGCTACGAGGACACCCACACCTTCTTTGAGCAACATCAAGAACAGTCTTTTGCGTTTTTCAGCAGTCACGCCACCAAGACCCATTGGGACCTGACCTTTAGCCAAAATCATTTCCTGGTCTTTGGCAAGGAGTCCGTTGGCCTGCCCAGGGAACTCACGGGGCAGCACCCGGACCACTGTTATAAAATACCCATGCACGGAACGCACATACGCAGTTTGAATCTGGGCAATTCCGTGGGCATTGTACTGTACGAAGGGCTAAGGCAACTGTCCCTCCCCAGGTACTAAAACTATTTTTTATGCGTTTTCCCTTGGGAACACCGACCTTGTGAACCTAAAAAAACATACCATTGGCGCCTTGCTGGGCCTCCTGTTTTCAGGACAACTTATGGCACAGGTAGTGGATGAGAGCATAAACGCGGTACAGGTGGGCTTTTTTGGGGCATGGCTGCACAATGAGTCCAAAATGGCCCCCAATTGGGCGCTACGATCAGAAGTTGGTTTCGAGGCCCCCGTGGCCAGTGGCCTCATAGGTGCCATAGACTATCCCGTCTTTGTGCCCACCCTTTCACTGACCCCAAAATGGTATTATAATTCCCGAAAGAGACAGGGCAATAGCCTCAACTACTTTCACAATAGCAGTAACTACGCAGCCGTGGGCTTACTGTACATTCCCACCTTTTTTAAGCTTTCGCCCCATGATGGGGCCACTATTGACGGAGGTTTCTTTTTGGTGCCCACTTGGGGGTTTCAGCGCAATATAAGTTATCGGCTAAATTATGAACTTGGTCTTGGGGTCGGCGTGGACGTGCACGAATTGTTCTTTACGGAAGAGCAGACCACCGATGCCGTGATACGCGTACAACTGCGCCTGGGCTACAAGTTTGGCAAACAGGCTTTTCAAGAGCCTTAAACCCTTTTGCGCCCGGGTTCTTGCATTTTAGGGGGCACAATGATGGGACGAAGCAACTTTTCCCTATTTTTGAGGGAAAAATCTTGCCTAAGATGTTACAACGCAGCCCCTTTGCCCTGATCTTTTCCATTTTCCTGCTTTTTTCTTGCGGCCGATCCACGGAAACCACCTCCAAGGAAAACGAGGAGCCTGTGCGCTTCCAGCTGCCGGACAATTTTGCACTGGAGCAATTGCACCATCCCAGTGCCGTTGGGCAGGGATCCTGGGTGGCCCTGGCCGCCGCACCGGGCAACACGCTGTACGCGAGCGACCAAAGGGGGAAGCTCTATCATATAAAATTGCCGGAGCTGAGTGGCAAAATGACACCCGATGACGTTGTTCCCCTTGCCCTGAACATCGGTGCCGCGCAGGGCTTGCTTTGGGCCCATAACGCCCTCTATGTGGCCGTGAACAAAAACTGGGACAACGGAGGGCAAACCACCGGGGAAAGCTACGGTAGCGGCATCTATAAGCTTACAGACACCACAGGGGATGGCAGCTTGGACCAAGTGGAGATGCTACTGAGGCTCGAGGGCAGCGGAGAGCACGGCCCGCACAGCCTGGTGCCCTCTCCAGACGGGAAAGAGATTTATTTTATTGCGGGCAACCATACCTTGGTACCGGAACAAATAAAAAAAAGCAGCCGCGTGCCACTGCATTGGGGAGAGGACAATCTCTTCGCCCCTTTTCTGGATGCCCGTGGCCACGCCACCGACATCAAGGCCCCGGGAGGTTGGATCGCCAAATTTACCCCGGACGGATCCCATTGGGAACTGGTATCGGCAGGATACAGAAACCCGTTTGACCTTGCCTTTAATCCGGATGGGGAACTCTTTACCTATGATTCGGACATGGAGTGGGACATAGGCATGCCTTGGTACCGCCCCACCCGGATATGCCACGTGACCAGCGGTAGCGAATATGGGTGGCGCACCGGATCGGGCAAATGGCCCGCGTACTATCCGGACAACTTGCCGGCCGTACACAATCTGGAACAAGGGTCTCCCACGGCCGTGTTGCCCGGGGCGGCACTTCATTTTCCCCCTGAATACCAAAACGGTCTCTTTGTCATGGACTGGAGCTTTGGCACCGTGTACCATATAGACCTTGAGCCCCAGGGAAGCTCCTATGGGGCCAGTCGCAAAGAGTTTTTTTCGGGCGCTCCCCTGCCCCTTACCGATATGGTGGCCGGAGAGGACGGCCACCTTTATTTTGCCACTGGCGGAAGAGGACTGGACTCACGGTTGTACCGCCTGCATTACAAAGGGCATTTGGAGCCAACGGCACCTACGGGAAATGAAGAAGGCAAGGCACTGAGGGAACTTCGCAGATCATTGGAAGCCCACCACAGCGGTGAGCCCAATAAAAACGCCATCGCATTGGCTTGGCAGCATCTAGATCATGAAGACCGGTTCATACGCTATGCCGCACGCCTTGTGCTGGAACACCAACCCTACGCCCTCTGGAAAGAAAGATGGCAAAGGGAAGCCGCTCCCACAAAACAGATCGAAGCCTCCATTGCCCTGGCCCGGAGCGGGACACCGGCAGAAAAGCAAGATTTGCTGACGGTTCTTCAGGGCATTCCTTTCCAGGAGCTAAAAGATAGGGAACAGCTGGATTTTTTAAGGGCCTGTTCCCTGAGCTTTATACGGATGGGCGATCCCGGGACGGCCCACAAAAAGAACCTTGTTGAAAAATTGGGCCCACATTTCCCGGGCAAGAACAGGGCCATTAACAGGGAGCTGGCCCAACTGCTGCTCTATGCGGATGCGCCCGGTATCCTTGATCGGCTGGTGCAACAACTGCAACACCATACCCAGCAGGGCACCGTGGGCGAGGAAGCGTCCCTGCTCAGTGAAGAGACCACCTTGAGAAGTGAACAGTACGGCCCCCTTATCCGGGAGGTCATTGCCCAGATGCCCCCAAGTGAAGCCATCTTCTACGGGATGCTCCTGAGCAACGCCACAAAAGGGTGGACCAATGCCTTGCGCGAAGATTACTTCTCTTGGTATTTTGATGTACTGGACAGCAAGGGCGGCAGGAGCTTCAAGGCCTATATGGAAGATGTGCGCCAACGGGCCCTGGCCCAGGTTCCAGAAGCGGAAAGAACGCATTATCAAGAACTCTCGGGCGTGTACAGCCCCGCCACCGACATAGCTGATCTACCGGAGCCCATTGGCCCTGGCGGCAACTACAGCGGAGACGATATGGGCAGCATTGTCTGGGGCTCCCCCGGGACCGAACCCTCTTTTGAGGCCGGCAAAAGAGCCTTTGCCGCGGGCATGTGCATTGTTTGCCATAGAATGAGGGGCGAAGGCGGTGCCTCCGGGCCCGACCTGACGCAAGTGCACACCAAATTTGGCCGCGGAGACCTCCTTTATGCCATTTACAGCCCCAACGAAGATATTTCCGATCAGTACGCCAATACGCTTTTCACGATGAAAGATGGCAAAAAACTGGCGGGCAGAATAAAATCGGAGGGTGCGGATGGGATTGTCTTAATGCCCAACCCCTTCAACGAGAACTACACGGTTACCCTGAATCCAGAAGAAGTTGCAGAGCGGGGCCTGTCCCCCATTTCCCCAATGCCCGCTGGCCTGTTGAACCGGCTCAATGAAAATGAAATACGCAACCTTTTTGCCTACGTCCAGGCCGGGGGCGATGCCACACACGAGGTTTACACAAAAAACCAATAAATAGCCACTGCCAGAAACGGCGAAGCTATAGCTTAATCCTTATTTTTGCAGTACAATGGCAAATTAGGATTATGAACAAGGTAAAAATTGCCCCATCGCTCCTCGCTGCCGATTTTGGAAATTTACAGCGCGATGTGGAAATGGTGGAACGCAGTACTGCAGATTGGCACCATATTGATGTTATGGATGGGGTGTTCGTCCCCAACATATCTTACGGAATGCCCGTGCTAAAGGCCATAGCAAAGCACGCCCGCAAACCTTTGGACGTGCACCTGATGATCGTGGATCCCGATCGCTACGTCCAAACCTTTGCCGATCTGGGATCTTCCGTCTTAACGGTGCACTATGAGGCGTGCACGCATTTGCACCGCACGCTACAGGCCATAAGGGCAACCGGAATGAAGACGGGCGTGGCCCTGAACCCACATACCCCGGTCGCCCTTATGGAAGAAATCATCAAGGACGTGGACGTGCTCCTGATCATGAGCGTTAATCCGGGCTTTGGTGGGCAGTCTTTCATAGAGAACACTTTTGAGAAGGTACGGACGGCAAGACAGCTCATTGAAAGAAAAGGGGCCAACACCCTCATTGAGATAGATGGCGGGGTAAACGCGGACAATGCCAAGGCACTTGTGGCTGCAGGGGCCAATGTGCTGGTTGCCGGCAGTTTTGTGTTCAATAGCGCACATCCGGAAGACACCATAAATGACTTGAAAAAGTAATGGAGCAAAAACCCTTTGACGTAGCGATCATTGGCGGCGGACCCATTGGCATTGCCTGTGGCCTGGAGGCCAAGAAAAAAGGGCTCTCCTATGTTATTTTTGAAAAGGGGCCCATTGTGAATTCCCTCTTCAACTACCCGGTGAACATGCAATTCTTCTCCTCATCGGAAAAATTGGAAATAGACCATATTCCCTTCATTAGCAAAGAGGCAAAACCCAAAAGGGACGAGGCCCTGGAGTATTACAGGCGGATTGTGACCAACAATGACCTTAACATGCATCTTTTTGAAAAGGTGTTGCACACGGAAAAAGAGGGGAACACCTTTAAGATAAAAACGGACAAAGCCCGGTACATGGCCCAGAACATTGTTGTGGCCACCGGGTTTTATGACCTTCCGAACCTGCTGAACGTACCGGGCGAAGAGCTGCCCAAGGTAAGCCACTACTACAAGGACCCGCATTTTTATGCCGGCCAGAAAGTGGCGGTGGTGGGAGCCAGCAACTCGGCCGTGGATGCCGCGCTGGAATGTTGGCGAAAAGGCGCCAAGGTGGACCTGGTCATCAGGGGAAAGGAAGTGGGCCAGCGCGTTAAGTATTGGGTGCGGCCAGACATCATTAACCGTATTGAGGAAGGCAGCATCACCGCGCACTACAACACCACCATAAAGGAAGTAAAGGAAAACGAGCTCCTTTTAAACACCCCAAAAGGGGAACAAGTGCTTTCCAACGATTTTGTACTGGCCCTAACGGGGTACACGCCCAATTTTGACTTTCTAGAACAGATGGGCATTGCCTTTTCCCATGATGAAAAAAAACGGCCCGTTTATGACCCCGACACCATGGAAACCAATGTGGCGGGAATTTTTTTGGCGGGGGTGATCTGCGGCGGTATGGAAACGCATAAATGGTTCATTGAAAATTCCAGGGTGCACGCCAAGCGCATTATGGAGCACCTTCACACCCACCGATCCCTTAAGGCTTCTTGAGCAGGGACACAAAGTTATGTGCGGCAAACACCAAGTTGTTGTAAGCGTCTTCCTTGGCCTGTTCCATGGAGCCCACTTTTTTTAGAATGGAAACGGCATAATCAAGTCCCCATTTGCGCTGTTGTTCCGCGCTGAGCAGAACCTCTCCGCAAAATGCGGCCACGGGCACCCCTTTTTCGCATGCAGATTGCATCACCCCGGCCAGGGTTTTTCCCTGTAAGGTCTGTTCATCCAGGCGCCCCTCGCCAGATATGACCCAATCTACCCCGTTGAGAGCCTCATTGAAATGAACCAATTCCTTTACCAGATCGATGCCTGGGTGCAGGCTGGCATTACAAAAAGCCATCATACCGCCACCGATACCTCCTGCCGCACCGGCACCCTGTGCTTTCTGAAGATCCAGTCCATAACGGTCCATTACCAAATTGGCCAAGTGGCGCAGGCCCAAATCCAAAGCGTGCACCTCTTCTTGGGAAGCCCCCTTTTGGGGGGCGTAAACGTGGGCTGCGCCATCAGGGCCGTACAACGGCGCCAAGACATCACAAGCCACTTTTATGGTGCTATTGGCCAATTTAGGATGGCATTTTTGGTCCGAGATATGGGAAATATGGCGCAAGTTCTTGCCCACGGCTTGCAATTCCCGGCCACGTGCGTCATAGAAAACATAGCCCAAAGCCGCCGCGATGCCCATACCGCCATCGTTTGTGGCACTGCCGCCAATGCCCAAAACAATTTGGGTGGCACCCATTTCCAGGGCGTGCGCAATGAGTTGCCCCGTTCCATAGCTGGTAGTGTGCATGCAATTGCGTTCAGACGCACGCAACAGGCGGTATCCAGATGCTTTGGACAGTTCAATAAAGGCCAAGTGCTCTTCCGGGCAATACAGATAATTTGTGTTGATTTTTCTAAATAATGGATCAAACACCTCAACGTTTACCCAACTTCCCTTAAAGTGCCCCGCAACTGCATCCAAAGTGCCATCCCCACCATCGGCAAGAGGTTTTTCAACATACACGGCATCAGGATAAACCATGGAAATCCCTTCTTTTACCGCTTTGCAAAACATAAAGCCGTCAAGGGAGCCCTTAAACTTGTCCGGTGCCAATAAAAACGTTATCCCCATAAGTTAGAACCATAAAGTTAACCAAAAGTGAGGCGAATGGCCTACGGCAAAGGTAAGATGAAAACGGGCCTTACCTGATTGAATGGCTGATACGGTGGATTCCTGCATCAATTTATCTTCTCCCACGAAAAACCATTGCTCTGAAGCCATAAAATGTTTTCCCTGGGCGGTAGTACCCTCACAAATTGTGACGCTTCATCGTAGTAGCCCGGATTAATGTTCAAGTTGATGCCGGGAAGTTTTTTAATGATGTATATGCGGCCCGTGGCCCCACCGGCATCGGGCAAGAAGAAATTGACGTCTCCAGAGGGCGGATCGTTGATGAGTACGGTATGGTGTTGTTCGTTGACACCTAGATCGCTCCCCCCCATAAATGTAAAGTTGGTGGTCATGGACCCATTTACGTGAAGAGTGGAATTGGGCACTGCCGTGCCCAGGCCCAAGGCATTGGCAGCAGCGTCCCAATGCAGGTTGGCGTTGTCTTCAGTGGGGGCACCGTCCTCTTTGGCAAAAAAGACCGAACCCTCTCTCCCTTCAAGTGCCGTACCGCCAGTTATGGTAGTGGTAACACCGTTCTCATTGGTATAGTCATAAGTGCCATCTCCATTGTCAGTGAGGATGGTCTCTGTTTCCGGTGCCCCGTTAAAGGTACTGGTACCACCGTTGGCGTTCACGAACGAATAGGTACCGTCCCCATTGTCCTCAAGGGTAAGCCCGGCCCCTTCCTGGCACAAACTGTTCCATTGCGCCCCATTGAAAACAAAGGCACATTGGCGGTCCGTATTGTACACCAAAGCTCCGGGCAACGGCTCCAAAGCCTGCATCTGTGCATTGTTCACCCGGGTGAGCACCAAAGTCTTGGACGTGCTCTCCAGTTCCAGCAAGGAACCTGCATCGATCTCTTCAGGGGCATCCCCAATTTTCACCTGTGCGCTAAGGTATCCCGTGACAGCTAGGATAAGTAAAGGATATAAAAATGTTCTCCCGGTAACCATACTCTGTAAGTTTCCAAAAAGCATATTCGCAAAATAGGCAAATAAATCATTCCATTGGGCAGATGGGCAGCCCGACCATACGAAAAAAGGGACAATCTGGATTTCCACAGCCCGAGCGGATATGAAAAAACCCGGGCGAATGGTCTTTCTATTGGTAGTCATGACGCTTGAATGTGATAAATGATACGTGATTGACCTAAACCTCCCATTATTAAGGGTGTACTGTGGCGAAACGTTGCCCCAAATGGGCCGGCAGTGGCCTTAAGGCTCCGTTCACAGTCCAACGGCCACTATTCGTAATGGCGCTGGGTAAAATCGAGTATCACTTTTTCCCAAGTATTGCGCATAGCGTGGGCGTGGGAAGCCTTGGCCATTTTTTTTCGCAACCCGGGGTTTTTCTGTAAGGTTTCAATGGCGTTTGCAATGGCCTCTGCCGTTCCCGGGGTTTCGGTGGGATCAATTTTTATGGCGCAAGCCTCGGGCACCAGATTCCGCGCCCCGCTTATATTGAGCACTACCAAGGGCAGGCTGTGGGCCATGGCTTCCATGATCTGTATGCCCAAGGTGTCCCGCAAGGAACAGAACAACATCACATCTGCCTCTTTGTAATAACGGGCCACCTCACTATAAGGTATTTTGCCCACAAGGTTCAACTTGTTCTTGTCCAGTCCATATTCCCTGGACCAGGTGTCTATCTGGTGGTTATGCCTGCCATCGCCCACCACGGTCAGTTCAAAGGGCACCGAATCTGGCAATAAAGAAAGGGCGTGCAGGGTAAGGTTAAGCCCTTTTCTGGGCAGCAGCCTACCGATCCAAATAATGTTCAGCTTTTTATGTTCTTCGCCCCGATCGGTATAGGGAAGGGCATTGTACATTTTTGGAATGGGATACATTGTGGCCAAGTGGCTTTTCTCCCGGGCTTCATCATAATGTTTTTCCAACAGAGCCTTGGTCTCTTGATTGGTGCTCACAATAACGGCGGCGCGCTGTATGGTCTTTTTGAGACCGGTACTGCTCCTTAGCATAAAATTGGACACCCGTTGTCTTAAAAGTTCCGTTATCCAAGCTTTTCCAAAATACCCTTTAAAAATGGGGAGTGCCATTTGCCCCCCGCCCACAGGCCCAAAAATAATTTTACAGTCCTCTACATCATAGAGGGCAGAACCTTGCTGCAAACTTCCATAGGTGGCGTGGTGGGCCACATCAAAACGATACTTTGCATGCAGTTTTTTGGCCATCTTGCTGGCCTTTCGCTTCCAGAGCCAATAATGCAGATAAACGGTTTTTCCCGAGGGATCGAAAAGCAACCGATCAAGACCAAAGGGAAGGTTCACAAAGACAAAGTGCAAATTGCTCAGGCCCGTCTCTTGATGGTGGGCAAGTATGTGTTCCCGATCTTCGAAATTGGTCATGCAATAAACAGTGTACCCGAGCTCTGCCAGTCCCACGGCCCAGTTCCAACCCCTGCCCTCCTCAGATCCTTTGATGGGGGAACAGGCGTAAGCACTTAACAATATGGTCTTTTTTTGCATCATTTGCTTTGCTCGGTACTAGGTTTAAAGGTCATCCCTGCGGGTTTGTCCCACGGGCTTTGGCGGCCCCATTGCACTTCTGCGCTTTGTTTTCTTCAAATCATTGATGTGCCCGGTCGTCTGATAAATGAGATCCATCCCTTTTAAATTGTATTGGTAAAGAGATCGGTAATAGGCCCCTTGGGACAGGTTTGCGGACCACTGCTCACATTCCTTGTCCTCCACCAGTTGCAATAGGGTCTTGGCCAGGGCCTCCGGGCTGTTCTCTTCCAGCACCATCCCTGTCTTTCCGTGGTCCACGTACTCGGGCAAACCGCCCACATTGGAGACCAACACAGGACAGTTCATGGCATAGGCCGTCATGATCACACCGCTTTGGGTGGCATCCAGGTACGGGCACACAATGAGTTTTGATTTTTGGATGATGTCCACAATTTCCGCATTGGTAAGGAATTTGTTCTCAATGGTGACATTGGGTAGATCCAGACCCAGAAAATCGGGTTGATAATTTGCAATCGTTTTTCCGCCAATATGAAACTGCACATCAGGTCTTTCACGGTGCACAATGGCAATGGCATCCACAAAAATCTCAACGCCCTTGTATGGGGAGATACGGCCAAAAAAACCAATGTGTTCCCCAGCACCCATCTCTGAATTACGGGAGAAGCTCCGATATACGGTATAGGGCAACAATTTAATGTCCACCACTTTTTTGTTGCGGCCCAATTGTCTCTGCAACGAGGTTTTACTGTGTTCTGAGAACACAACAAAAGTGCTTATCATGCGGTACAGGGCAAACCTGTACATATAGGGCAGCAACCGGAACTCTCCGGAGTGTACTTCCGGATCGTGCACATTGAGCACCAGTTTCTTTTTTCTCCCATAAAAAAACGGTAAAAGAAACAATTGTCTGGAAGAAAAATCATCCAAATGGATAAAATCTGGCCTTATGGCACGTATAAACTTCTTTATGGCCTTGCCCACCTTAAGTGTGGGCAACACCTTTTTGGAAGGATAACAACAAAAATGGAAGCTGCCCAATTGGGATGCAAATTCAACCAAATACTCCAGCCCCCATTGCTTTTCCACACTGGCAAATGGGATCAACGGCGGGTATTCTTCCAACTGGGCCTCAATGTGCAGGATATTGGCTTTTAACTGTTTTGGGGACAGTTCCACCAATAAGTGCACCTCATGGCCGGCACCGGCCAAGAGCTTCACTTGCTCCAGGGCGTTGTCCAAATAATACACCTCTGTACAATATATGATCTTCATGTATGCTTTATCTTTTTGGGCCTTTTTGTAAAATTAAATTTAGAGGGTTGCTGTACCATTAAGGATTTTTTGATGGTTTCCCATTACCGTTGGGCAAGGGCATTTCTTCCATCCGTGGTGTTTCCATGCCCCGAAAGACAAAGTAACCGGTACCGCCCACCACCAACCAAAACAATGGAAATAGGTACCATGCCCAAACAACCCCGGAAAGGGCCATATAACCCAACACCAAAAACACGGACACCCCCATGAACAGTATGATATGCCGCCCACCAATTACGTCCCGTCTGTACAATACCACATCTTGTGACAGATGAAAGATTATAAAGGACACCAAAATGCTATAATTTACCACGGAGAGCGACTCATAAAAATAAAGTCCCACAATGCACAAAAGGGTATTGATCAGGACACTGTTCAGGTTAAACCACATGTCCAGCTTTTCCAGTTTCATCGCAATTAGGATATTGGCTTGCAACAAGGCCGTGGGAAACACCAGGAGGGTAAAGAACATTTCTTTGGCGTAAAGTGCCGTATCTGCATATTTCTCCCCAAAAATCCAGGGAAGCAGATCGGCCGCAAAGGAATAGGTAAATGTAAATGCCAAAAGTCCATATCCCATAAGGAACAGGAATATTTTTTGGTACATGGACTTTAACTCATCCATCTTATTGTCCATGATCAGGGACACAAATTTTGGCAGCAAGGTAGTACTGACCACCATGGGCACCAAGGTGGCCACCGTAAAGATTTTGAAGGAATTCTCAAAGTGCACCACATCTTTTAACGGAAGAAATTTTGAAATGATCAAAGCGGCACTTCTCCAATAGACCACGTACAAGCTTCCAATGACCGCAAAGGGCCAGTACTTGTGCAGCACATCGCGTACATAGGCAAAGGGAAGATCGGCTTTCCAAAAGCCCGTGAGCACTATGCCCTCTGCAGCCCCTATGCGCAAAAAGAGGTTCAAGGTCAGAAAACGTATGGCCACCATGACGATGACCAAGCTGAAAATGGAAATGGGGTACAGGTAGAGAAAGCAGGCCAACGAGAATTTTGCCAGTGCCTCAATGGTAAGCACTTTAACCGTTTTTTCTTGGGCATACTGCGCAATGTTGATGCTCTTAATGGAGTAAATGATATTGTCAAAAACAATGTTTACCGCAAAGAGAAGCGATAATATGCGCACCGTGGTATCTTGATAGAGCGCAAAGGCCAGAATGAGGTTGACCATAAAAAAGAAAAGCCCAAAGAAGACCTGCATCTTCATGAACTTGGCCACCAGCGCGTTCTTGTCCGACACCTTCACCACTTCCCTTATGAACCACTGCCCTAGGCCCATTGCAGAAAAGGCCACGATCATCTGGTAGAGGGAATTGGCAATGACGTATTGGGCAAAGTCCGCTACCTCGTAGAATCTGGCCACAAGGACATAGAACAGGCTCAGGAGAACGTTCTGCACCAGGCTCCCCGTGAGGCCCCACATGCTGTTCTTAACGATTTTTGATTTAAAGTCTAGGCCCATTCTTTTAACTGAGTACTTGCTGGTTTTGGTTTTTGGAACGCGTCACGGGGTCCGTTTCAATGAGATGTTCTGCCAAACGCAGGGCAAGGGCCACGATGGTCAAGGTGGGATTGGCGTGGCTGCCGGTTGGAAACACAGAGGCCCCGGCCACGTAAAGGTTTTCCATACCGTGCACCCTGCAATCTGCATTGACCACCCCAAAGTTGTCATCGGCGGCCATTCTGGTGGTGCCCATTTGGTGCGAGCCCGAACTAAAATTGTTGAAAGAGTCCCGAACAAATTGGTCCAGCGCTTTCAAATCAACGTGGATCTCCCCTTCCACATTTTTGAGATATTGTTCCTTAAAGAGAAGATAGCTTTCTACCACCGTTTTAACATCCATGTCATTGAAGGCCATCTGCACCTTGGCCAAGGGCATCCCGTGGGCATCCACCCGATCCGGCGCCAAGGTAATGCGACTATCTGGATGTGGCACCTGTTCTGTCTGGAAATACAATCCCAATTGTTCACTGTTCACCGATTTCAGGATAAAGGGGAGCCGCCTCTTTTTAAATCGTAAACCGGACAAATGGATCAACTGGGGCAACTGGCCCCATATCTTGGAAAGCACCACTTTAAGGTGCCATAGAAGCATCTTTTTGTCATTTTTCCATAGTGCCAAACGCGTTTCTCCCGTTCTTGGGGTGATAAAGTTTCGCAGCCATTTTACGGTGGATATCAAAGAGAAGAGCGGATCTTGCTCTTTTTCATCGTTATGGAGACTGTGCAGAAACATCACTGCATTGCCCATTTTCCTTTCCCGTTGGGCCTTTGCGGTAATTACCCAACGTCTGCGGCAACCAACACCGTCCTTGTCCGTCTCAAAATCGTACAGGATACTTTTGCGGTCCTTTGGTGCCACGGCACCAAAAAAGCCATCGTGGTGGCACATATAGTACCGGCCCACCACGTCCTTTTCATTACCGATGCCGTTGGGGTGGTGCCCATTTTTGGAGGCCAATAAAATACGGGCATTTTCAATGGCGCCCGCTGCCAGCACATAGTGGTGCGCCACCACCTCAAAATCCTTTTCCCCTGCCCGGGCAGAAATGGCGGAAACGGAAGATTTACGCTCTGCCGTGTCTATACCGGTGGCGTGGGCATTGACCAAAACCTTGATGTTCGGGGCCGCTGCCAGCTCTTTCCCATAGTCCTTGGCAAAATTCACGGGAGTGCTCCAACGCTCCAGTGCATTGGAATGGATGTCTTCATTGTCCAGGCCCGTTAAGATCTCTTTTGGGGTGTTGGGAAAGGTGGTCGGGGCCTTGAAATTGAACTCGCCGGCCTTGCAGAGCGCCATGGCCCGGGGATAATGTTTGGCCACCTCATCATAGTCAATGGGCCAGCCACTAAATGGGACATGATCCCTTTTTTCAAAGTCAATGGCATCAAAGGGGATACAGCGGCCGCCCCAATCCAGTGTGGACCCACCATAGGCCCTTCTGCGTTTTTCCCTGAGATCTTCATGCGTGCCCTTTGGCTCAACCACGCCTTTGTACAAAGACCTGTTTTTTAGGGTTTCCCTCCTTTTGCCACCAGTGAGCACCACCACCCGTTTGGACGTACCGATAAACTGTAGGGCAATGGCAATACCGGCGGCACCACTGCCTATGATACAGACGTCTGCCACCATAATTTGGCCATTCCGAATCTCATTGGTATTGATGATCATTGCGTTTTCTTCTTGGTTCACAAAAACGGCTCTCTTGCGTTTTTGTCCCTATGTCACAGGTGTATAAAATGGAGGGAATCGGCCAGATAACCCCATAAATCCGTCCCGGTATTACACTTGCCTAAGCGTAATGCCGTCTTCTTCCAAAAATAATGTGTTGAAATCATTGCACATTTGTTGGGCCACGACCTTTCTGGAGAATTTTTGGCCCAACAGAACATTGTTCTTGCCCATTTGCTCCCTGAGTTCCTTGTCCCGGTACAATTGTTCCATTGCGGCGAGGATACTGTCCACACTCCTGCCATCGACCCAAAGACAATGCTCGGGTTCCGTTAGGTGATCTGCGGCGGCCCTGACTTTTGTGGTAATTACAGGCATACCGCAAGCCACCGCCTTGAACAGGGCCATGGCAAAACCTTCATCACAACAGGTAGGGTACACCAGAGCATTGGTATTGGCAAAAAAGTGATCACACTCGTTCTCGGGCACAAAGCCCAACAACCGCACCTGCTCTTTGATTCCCAAACGTTCTATTTCTTCCTTTAGCGCCCCAAAATCCTCGCCATCTCCCGCAAACAGAAAAAGACATTCATCTCTGGATGCAAACCTGGAAATGGCCTTGACAATGTTAAAGATGCCTTTATCGGCAATCATTCGGCCCGCAAAAAAGAAGGTGAACCGGCCCTTGTCCAGATCATATTTTTCACGAAACTGCCCAGAGGCCACCGATCTTCTTGGGTCTATGATGTTACAGGTCACAAAGACCTTTTTTGCAAAACGCGGTGCCACCGCTGCAATCTCGTCTTTTTCCACTTGCGAAAGAAAAAACCAGAGGGCCACCTCCTTTTGCAGGTAGGGAATGACCATACGGTTCAGGAAAAAGGATTTCTGTGTTAGGATGTAGAGGTCAGAACCATGGGTCTTAATGGTAATTTTGAGCCTGCGCCAGTACAACAGACGAATGATGAGAATAGTGATGAAATCCCTGGTGCACCCAATTTTCTCGAACCTTGAATTTAGGTAGAGGACATGGGGCCGTACCTTGTACAGCCTTCCCACAATGGCAAAGGCATTGTAGAGCACGCCCATTAATTTGTTGAATACGCTCAGCCGGTCATTGTTGCGGGTGTAGCCAATGGTTTCGCAGTCATAGCCCAGTTCCCTGAGCCCATATACTTCATCCATGGCCAAATTGACATGGTTTTTGGGTGGTATGCCAAACAAGATGGTCCGTTTCATTCAAAAAGTTTTTTATCCTTTATCAAGGTCACCACCTTTTGTGAAAACAGCTTGGAACCGCTTTCATTGAGGTGAATGTCGTCCACAAAATATTTCTTCTCCTTGGGGAATGCCTCTGGTTTTGAGAAATCATAAAAATCCGTGTTCTGCCGCTCGCAGATTTCCTTTATGGTCTGTACCATAAAATCGTCCGAATTGTCATGTATTACGGGCGAAAACACTACCACCAAAGGTACTTTTTCTGCTTGGCACAGACTTAAAAATGCTTTGAAGTGCTCCACTTTCTGGTTGTCCAGTGGGCATGGTTCCCTAAATTCAAGATTGGGCACATTTTTGAACGCCCCCTTCCCCGGCGTGTAGCCCTTTTCCTGGTCAGTGGCACTGTCGTTTAGCAGCAGCCCTTTGGCCACAATGGCCACGGTGGAGTTGAACGGATAGAGCCGCGATACGTTCTTGTAGGGTTCGTACGCCCCTCTTAAATGCAAGGTTTCCCGTATCTCTGGATGCTCTTTATAATAGGGCAACAGCACGGAAAGCCGATCATAGTCCCGCTGATCGTAACAAAGGGTGCCATAGAAATCATAGACAATGAGCTTGGGTCGGTACCGCTTTAACACGGCCTTTAAGACGGCGGTTTGGTAAAAAACATAACTGCCATCCTTTCCCGTATTGAAAAAAGAGGTGTTCAACCCTTTCTCAAACACTTCGGGCACATAGTGGTTTCTTGCCCTGGAGGACCCAAAAACCAAAACATCTTCCTTGGTCTCTTGCAAGGCGTGGGTCATTAGGGAGTGTTCTCCCTGTTTTTGGGAAAAATAAAGCTTGTGCAAAAGGCTCCCCAAAGCAAAATCCACCAGAACCAGCAGAAGAACCCCAAATAGTATATTTAAGATAAATTTTCGCATTTCAAAACTGAAAATATATGAACTGTCCGCCATCAAAGACCCCCAACAAAAGGATCAAGACCACCACCGTGGTATAGGACAGATAACGAACAGGCTTGGATGTACTTTTAAAAAAGATTCTGGCATTTGGAAAAAACTCGTCCCGGGCGTCCTTGAGAAAAAGGATGCCAATGCCCAAAAGCCCGTAAAGGAAATAACTTCTCTCTCCGATAAAGAGCTCCCCTTTGGCCGTAACCATTCTTGTTACCACCACCAAGGCATCATCAAAAGAATTGGCCCTAAAGAAGATCCACGAAAAACAAATGAGCAAAAAGGTAAGTGCCACGTTGCCCGCATATCTCATCCCGGCCGGTACCACGTCCCTTTTACCACTGGGCGCAAAGGGCAAGACTTTGTTCAGCACTTGATATATTCCATTTAGACCTCCCCAGACAACAAAAGTCCAATTGGCACCGTGCCAAAGGCCACTGACCAGAAAAGTGAGCATTAAGTTGGTGTAGGTCCTGACCTTCCCATTTCTGTTCCCTCCCAAGGGAATGTACACATAGTCCTTGAACCAAGTGGACAATGAGATGTGCCAACGCTGCCAAAAGGCGGCACAAGAAGGTGCAAAATAGGGTCTTTTAAAATTGGTCATTAAATCAAAGCCCATGATTCTGGCACTGCCAATGGCTATATTGCTGTACCCGGCAAAATCACAATAGATCTGCACGGCAAAGAACAAAGTGGCGGTAATTAGGGTCATGGAACTGTGGTACTCCACATTACCATAGACGGCGTTTACATATATGGCCAAACGATCGGCCACCACCACTTTCATGAAATATCCCCATATCATAAGTCGCACCCCACTGGCCGCCATGTTGTAATTGAACGGGGCGTGGTGCCTAAATTGCGGCAGCAAGTTTTTGGCGCGCTCAATGGGCCCCGCCACCAATTGGGGAAAAAACGAGACAAAGAGCGCATAGATCCCAAGATGTCTTTCTGCTTTTATATCGCCACGGTACACATCTATGGTATAGCCCACCGCCTGAAACGTATAGAACGAAATGCCCACGGGCAACAAGAACCCAAACTCCGGTAGGTGCATTCTAAGGCCAAAGTCCTCCAAAAATCCAAAAATGGCCGTGTTGAAAAAGTTGTAATACTTAAATAAAAAGAGAATGCCCAGATTAATGATGAGGCTGGCCGTTAAATAACGCTTTTTCTGTTCTTGACGGACCGCCCGTTCCATCTGCAGGGCACAGGCATAAGTGACCAAGGTGGACGTAAATATGAGCAAGGCATAGACCGGCTGCCAGTTCATATAAAAATAGTAACTGGCCAAAAGCAGCAGCAGCCATCTGTACTTGGCCGCAATGCCATGGTACAAAACACAAACCAATGGGAAAAACAATAAAAAACCAAAGGAGTTAAAGAGCATTGATCAGTTTTTAGGCCATGTGCCCAGGGCCATGGTACTTTTTTTATCCACTTCTTTTCTCGCCGGCAAATGGTGGCGGATTCCATTTTGCGCCCGGCCCTTGTTTGAATAAAGCAATGCAAGGGAAATCAACAAGGTAAACAAACAGGCCAGGCGATAGTCCAAGAGGGTATAGACCGTATTGAAGGCCACCATAAAGGCCAAAGCAGAGCATATCACATACTTTACCTCGCCATTGACCCTCCCATTGAGCCATCCGATACCACTGCGCAACAGCGGATAGGCCACCATGGCAAAAAACAATACGAACGCCGGTATTCCCTGATCCACCATGATCTTTAGATACCCATTTTCCGGTTGGCGAAAGAAGTAGTACTCCACCCCGGGCTCAATGACAATGTTCAGGTCTTGGTGGTAGGTCATGATGTACTTTTCATAGTTGGCCATGCCAATGCCCCAAATGGGGTGTTTTGCGATCATGCCAAAGGTTTCCTCCCAAATGGCCTCACGGAAGTTGTAGTCTTCCCCAAGATTGTCGGTGCGACCAAAAATGGCCGCATTGGGCTTGGCCAAGAAGATGACCAAAACGCTAAAAATGCCCAGGGTGCCCAGTACGATCTTGGTCTTTAATTTTGCCATTAAAAAAAAGAGAACACACCCCAAGAGAAAGCCTCCCAAAGCGGCACGGCTGCCCGCCAAGACCACGGAGACGCCCATGGCCCCGAAGAGGGCATAGCCCAGATATTTCTCCAACTTTTTGGCGTTCGGGGGCATTAACAGAAAAAGAAAACTTGCCATGGCCAGAAATTGGCCATTGGTCTGGGAATCCAGGAACAAGCCCGGAAAACGGGTTGTACTGAAAGATTCCCCCTTTGCGTTGTTGTGTATCTCCGTATAGTAGGTAATACTTGGCCCTATCACTATTTGCAGGAGGATGAAGAGCATGGCCAGGCCAAAACCAAATTTAAGAATACGAAGCAGCTCGTACCTGCGCTCAAAATCCTCATAGAGGTAGTGAATGAAAAAACGTGTGAATATGAAAATGGTGAACAAAGGGTAGAGCATATAGAGCTTCTCTTGCGGATAGGCAGAGAAGAACTTTCCCAGCAGGGTCAGGCCAATAAATACAACGATGACCAAAACATAGCCCAAATTGTCCCGGCGGGACCTAAGGGTAACGAACTCCCGAAACAAGAAGAGCACAGCGGTTACCGCCAGAACATCAAAAACCCGTATAAAACCATAATCCAAGGGGAGAATTTTGGTGCTGGTAAAGGGCAGGGTCCAAAGGGTGTACTTTATGTAGGTGCCCACTGTGGGCCGCCAAACAAAAACCCCCATAAAACCCAAAATAACCACTAAAGCTATAATGTACTGTAGCATTTAGGAACGGATTGTCTTTACATTCTCCAATTGGCCGGGAAGCACCTTGGCGCCCGCATTGGGTGTCAGGGCTTCATAGCCATAACCGTAGCCGTAGCCTTTCTTAACCAAACCTCTTCCCTTTAGGGCGTTAAAAATCACCACACTCTCTTCAAAACCCTTACCGGTGGCGGTCTGCCCCAAGTGCTTTAGAACAAATTTGGGCGTATGCGCATGGCGCACAACAAAAGCGGTCTTGTCTGCATGTTGGGCCAACAAGGTGGCATCGGTGACCAGTGAGGTTGGTGGGGAATCTATGATAATGGCCTCAAAATCTGCCTTTAGTTCCGTGATGAAATCCTTCCACGCACCGCCCACCAACAAGGCCGTGGAATTGGTGTTGCTCTCTCCGGAGGGAAACAAACTTAAATTGTCATTTACTTGATATTGGAGACCTGAACGTTTCCCCTCGGTCAAATAAGTGGAAATACCTCCCTCCTTGCCATTATGACCAAACAGACGGGACACGGTTCCCTTTCTTAGGTCCATATCCACCAGGGCGGTCTTGATTCCGGAAAGGGACAGGGTCATGGCCAAATTGGCACTGACATAACTTTTTCCCTCTCCCACAATACTGGAGGTGACCAATAGGGTCTTCACTCGGGTGCCCTGATCGAACATGCCCAAATTGGAAAGCAGTCTCCTAAACTGATCCAGTATGTACAGTTGACGGTGTTCTGAAACCAAAACTTGTTTCTTTGCCTTTTTTAGATAGGACAGCTCCCCCACAATGGGCAATGGCATTGCTTCCTCCAGTTCTGACCGGAACAACACCCGAGTGTTGAAGAGTTCTCTTCCCGCCACCCACAGAATACCAAGGAACAAGGGCAACAAGGCCCCGATAAGGTACACCAGCATGCTCTTGGGAAATACGGGCTCCACGGAGGCCTCTGCCTTTTGTATGACCCTGACATTCCCTGCCGTGGGTGCGAGAGACAAGGCAGTCTCCTCCCGTTTTTGCACCAAAAAGTCATATAAATCCGATACGCTCTTCTTTTTTCGGGAAATCTCCACGAACTTCCGTTCCTGTTCGGGAAGCACGTTGAGCGCTTCACTGTACTTCCCGCTATTGCTGGTCAGGCTCTGCCTGCTGGCAAGGAGATTGGCCTTCTGGCTGCGCACATTTTCCAGAATACTGGGCCTTATCTGCGCAATGCGGTTGCGTACTGAGACCAGTATGGGGTTGTTTTCTGCCGTGGTCTTGCTCAACTCCTGATATTCGATCTCGGCATCGTACAACCGCTGAAGAAGTTCTGACAAAATGGGATCGTTGACCCCAAGGGTAGAGGGCACAATACCCGTGGCCGTTTGCTTGGAAACCACGTAGGCCTCTACCTTGCCCAGCACGGAGAGTTGCAATTTTATCTCGGCAATGCGGCGATCGTACTCTCCCACGTTCTGCAGATAAAGGTTGCCCTGCTGGCCCAAATCAATGACCCCTTCTGCCGATCGATATTTCTCCAGGTCTTTCTCCACGGCGATCAATTGGTCTCCCACCTCGGCTATGCGCTCATCTATAAAATTGAGTGTGTTGGATGCCAATGAATTCTGGCTTTCCACGGCGGCACTACGGTATGCTCCGATGAGTTGGTCCACAATGGCGTTGCCCCGCTCCGGATGGCTGTCCACGTAAGATATATTTACCACGGTAGATAATTTACTGGCCGCAACCACAGTGAGGTTTCCAAGAAGGCCATCCACTACCGCCCTTGGATCGTGCAACTCAAAGAAGAACTCCTCCTTATCATCGGCTGTGGTTGCTTCACCGGCCTTGAACATGATCTCACTGCCGCCAAAGGGTCCATCTACCCAAGTGTTGAGGGGTATGAGAGAATTGTTCATTAAAACGGCCTCCTTTTCCGGAAGGTATTGGAAGCCAACTTTATTGCCCTCCTCGGTGTTTCCCACGTTTGTGGGATCCCTGGCCACCACTTTTATGGGCGCATCGTTGAACATCGCCTGGGCACCGATCAATTTATCTTTGTAAACCGGAGCATAGAGATTTAAGCTTCGCACCACGTCATGCAGAATATCTTTGGACTGTAACACCTCTATTTCATTTTCCACGATCTTATTGGACTCAAACACATTGAAGGATTCCATAAGCTGGGACTCGTCCACGCCCTTTTTCTCATCATTGATCACCAAGGCCGCGGTGGTCTCAAATTTGGGGGTGGTAAAGGTTAAAAAAGCGTTGGCCAAGCCCAGTCCCAAAAGCACCAGGATCAAAAACAAAGGCCAGAACGGCAAGAATTTTTGCAGGACCAGGTGTATTAGATTTTGGTCGTTCTTTTCCATATTTCCATATTCCATCATCTTCCTATTTTTTCAATTTACCCGTGGTGTGGGCACCAGTTGCTATATCTCCTTGGTTTTGTTCCCAAGGGTCTTTGCTTTCTTCTTTACCAGTGCCCACATAAAAACAAATCCGTAGTAGATATATCTCTTCCACATTCGTTTTGGTTCGCGCACCAGCCGACCCAGCCATTCCAAGCCAAGGGTTATCCATATTTTTCCCGGTCGTTTCACGGTACCGGCATAAAAATCGAAAACGGCACCTATGGAACAGATAAGGCCCACTTCCAGATGGTCTTTGTTCTCAAAGGCCCATTTTTCCTGTTTGGGCGCCGTCATGCCAACAAAGAGCACTTGGGGCTTAAACTGGTTCACTGCTTTCTGCATTGCCGCCGTATCCTCTTTGGAGAAAGACGGTTTAAAGGCTGGAGAAAAACTACCGACCTTTACATTGGGGTATTCCCTCTGTACCCTTTCCCGTATCAGTTTCAAGGTGCTCTCCATAGCGCCCAGATAAAAGCAACTGCCGTTTTCCCTGTTCAGTTTTTGCAATAAAAAGGAATGGATGTCCGCCCCCGCTATTTTTTTGATCTCCCTTCCGTTCAAGAATTTGGAAGCGAAGGTGATGCCCACTCCGTCCGGAAGGAGCACATCACTATCCATCAATGCTTGTTTAAAGGCCACGTCCCGTTCCGCGATACAGTAAGAATATTGGTTTATGGTGCTCACCAAAACGGCATCCTTCACCTTTATGTCTTCCAGATCACCACAGAACACCGGATACCCCATGGTGGTCACGTTCCGATATTCTTTTTCCCTGTTCATGATACCTTGGTAACGGATCGGTTAAAAATTGACTATGGTGATAATGGCCAGCGATATGGCACTGAGCACCACGGGTATCCATGGCCTTACCACACTGGATTCCCCTACCTTGCCCTTTCGGGGCTCCACATAGATCACATCATTGGTTTGCAGATAATAGTAGGGCGAACTGAAAATCTCATTTGTGGTCAGGTCCAAACTGCGCACCACCCTTACGCCCTCTACCTCCCGTATCAAGGTAACCTCCTGTTTGTTCCCGTAGATGGTGATGTCCCCGGCCAAACTAAGGGCTTCCAGAATGGATATTTTCTCACTGGGAACGGTAAAGACCTCGGGCCTGGCCACTTCTCCCAGTACGGAGACCCTAAAATTCAAATAGCGTACGTCCACAATGGGGTCTATGAGCAGTTTTTTATCGGTGAGCAGTTGGCTAATATCGTCCCGCAACTCCTTTTTTGTCCTTCCGGCAGCCTTGATCGGGCCCAAAATGGGAAAATGGATGTACCCTTCCTTATCAATGAGATACCCTGATGCCTGGGTGGTTTGGCCACCCGCAGTAGAAGATTCCGCCGCCGTGGCATTGGACACGTTGAACATCTCTGCGGCCTCTTGGTTAACACTGCTCACCGCTATGCTCAACAGGTCGTTGACCCTTAGATCGGTCTCCATATTGTCCATTTCAGAAGAACGGTACACGGAGTTGGACACTCCGTAAAAATAGGTGGATTTCTTCATGCTTCCGCAGGATGAAAAAAGCAGGGACAGCAACAATGCCCCGATCCAAATTCGGAGTCCTATGCGATGGTTCCCAAGGTTCAGGGTAAAGAGCGCTTGCCCGTACAATGTTGGTTTCATTTCTTTCTCGGTTAAATTTTCAAATTTGTTCAATAGGCTTTTTCTTCACCTTTCAGCACATTGAAAATGGTGCAGTTCAAAATCTTTAGATCAAGGCCCAAGGACCATTTTTCCACATAAAAAATATCGAGGCGGGTACGGTTGTTGATGTCTGCCGGGGCCAAAATCTCCCCGCGGTAACCCTTTATCTGTGCCAGCCCCGTGATACCGGGCTTTACAAAATGGCGCACCAGGTATTTGTCCACCGATTTTTCAAAATCTTCTGTATGCACCACCATGTGGGGCCTGGGGCCAATAACGCTCATCTCTCCTTTGAACACATTGAAAAACTGGGGCAATTCGTCCAAGCTGGTCTTCCGTAGAAATCTCCCCACCTTGGTCACCCTCATATCGTTTTTGGTGGCCATTTTTTGGTCCGCATCAGCATTGACGGCCATAGAGCGGAACTTGTAGCACCAAAACGGCTTTCTTTTTAACCCGTGGCGCAATTGCTTAAAATACAGATTTCCGGGAGATTCCAGTTTTATCATAACGAAGAGAATGGGCACCAGCCAGGAAAGCACAAAGAGAATGACCAAGGTGGAAAAGCCGATGTCAAAAATCCGTTTCGTTATCCGGGCGTACTCTGTGTCCAAGGGCAGGCTCCTTAAATTGAGCACTGGGGTCCGATCATAGGACTCAATGCTCATGGCCCGGTTAAAAATGTCCATATCGTCCAAGATCACCTTGAAGCGTATCAGGTTATTGTCCGCAAACTCCACAAAGTTCTTTAGCTCCTCTTCGCTGAACTTGGAGGCCACACAGTATATCTCGTCAATATCATTGTTCAGGATATAGCCAAAACAGTCCAAAATACCGCCCAGATAAGTGGGACTGGAAGAAACCGTATCCGAAAAATACCCGTAGTAGCGGTAACCGAACTCCGGATTGTCAAAAACATTTCTTATTTTCCTCAGGTTTCTGTCCCGCCCCAATACCACGACCTTTACATAGTTCCCTCCTCCCAATCTATACCGGTGGCGCACATAAAAAAACAAGGCCCTGTAGCACAGAAAACAAACCGCAATGACCCCGAAGGTCATCATTTGGTAACGTATGGGCCCCGGACTGGTGTGCGTAAGGGCAAAGAGGGCAAAATAGGCCAACATGTAAACAAACATGGCCTGGATGAACTTATGAAACCGGGTCATGAACAATTCCTGTCTCCCGGTTGGGTAAAAGTTGAGGATCAGGGCCACCACCAACCAACTGACATTAAAATATGATATATTGACAACGGAAATATAGGTTTCCGGGGTCAATAGGAACAACACGCCATTGATGATGCACAAATGCGCCAATATTGAAATTGGTATGATTAAATCTGCGTTGGCGTATTTCATTGGTTAGTGTGAAATAGGAGTCCAAATTAGAACCTTGACCCGGGCTTAAAAACAATATTGGCCAAAAGACATCAATTTTGGGTTTAGTGTCTATAAAGGCTGTTTACCAATGATTTTAACAGAGTAATTTTCTGACAGATATACTATCTAAACTAGGCACCATCTTCACCGGAAGGTCACCATTTCATTATCAGTCCAAGGCTCAAAGGTTGGGCCACGAGGCGTTCAATGCACAAAGGGTGTCCCGGTTCCGCTCTAAATGCATCTATCGGGTTTTACCAGATCATCCATCAATAATTCCATTATGGCTGCTAATCCACGTCAAAAAAAATCGCTGTCCCCACTGTTGCCCGATCACCGTTGCGATGCCCAAACCATCTTCGGAAAAATTATGTTTTCATTGGGGTTACACCCCATTGCGAAAGCTTGATACATCATCTGGGCTAAAGGGGTTTTTGGTTGCCAAGGAGATTGGCAGCCTTAAGGGTTAAAAAACCGTATAGACCCTAATTGAGCACCAATCACTCAGGACAATGTGCAAGCCACCTGACCATTTACGATCGCTGGGAACACCACCCCTTCCATATAGCATGTACAGCATAAAAAAGAGGGGCCCGTTTGTGCAACGGGCCCCTCGCCTCAATGACTTAACTTGCTAGACATCTCAGCCTGTGCCGGCACCCACACCACGGGAAAGGTACCACTGGTACATGGTCTCCACGCCCGTATTCAATTCCACGGTATGCTTCCATCCCAGGCTGTTGAGTTTGGAGACATCGGTAAGCTTTTTCATTGTGCCGTCCGGCTTGTCCGTGTTAAAATGGAATTGCCCGTTAAAACCAACAATTTCCTTGATCATGGTGGCCAACTCGGCAATGGACACATCTTTGCCCGTACCAATGTTTATATGGGTATTCCTTACTTCAGCGGCTCCGGCACCATAGGTATCCTTGAAGTTGATGCGTTCCATTAAAAACACACAGGCATCTGCCATGTCGCGGCTCCACAAAAACTCCCGCATGGGTTTTCCGCTGCCCCAAATCTCCACAAAAACCTTCCCGTTGTCCCTGACATCCACACCAAACTCCTTTAACTTTTTTAGAATTTCGGTTTTTCCGTGCCCGGGCCCCACGCCCTCAATGGGCAAGGCCTCCAAGTCTCTGTAAATGGCATCCCAATCATTGTTCTCCAATGCTTTTCCCAAATGCACCTTGCGCAAAAGGGCGGGCAGTACGTGCGATTTCTCCAGGTCAAAATTATCATTGGGCCCGTAGAGATTGGTGGGCATCACGGATATAAAATTGGTACCGTACTGCAAATTATAACTCTCGCAGAGCTTTATGCCGGCAATCTTGGCAATGGCATAGGGCTCATTGGTATATTCCAGCACATCGGTGAGCAAATAGCTTTCCTTCATGGGCTGGGGACAGTTTTTGGGGTAGATGCAGGTACTGCCCAAAAACATCAATTTCTTAACGCCATAACGGTAGCTCTGGTGCACCACATTGTTCTGGATCATTAAATTGTCATGGATGAAACTGCCCCGGTACACATTGTTGGCCACAATGCCCCCCACTTTTGCCGCCGCCAAAAAGACGTATTCCGGCCGCTCTTTCGCAAAAAAGTCCGCCACGGCATCGGTTCTGGTCAGGTCCAGCTCCTTGTGGGTTCTTGCAACAATGCGCTCATATCCCTTTTCTTTGAGATTCTTCACTATGGCGCTGCCCACCAGGCCCCTGTGGCCCGCTACATAAATTTTGGCGTTTTTATCCATTCCGCTGTTATTCAAAATAGTTCATGGTTTGGTATCCGCCCCGGTTCAGGTACTGGTCTTTTTTCATAAGTTTCAAGTCGCTCATGACCATATCCTCAACCAGCTCCTTTAGTTCGATCTGTGGGGTCCAGCCCAGTTTGTTCTTTGCCTTGGAGGCATCCCCGATCAACAGGTCCACCTCTGTGGGCCTGAAATAGGCGGGATCCACGGCCAGTACCTCTTTTCCGATCTGCAATTGATGGTCTGGATGTTCACAGGCCTTTACATAGGCCTTTTCGTCAATGCCCGTACCCTTGAATTCCAAGGTTATCCCCAAATGGCCAAAGGCCATGATCACAAAGTCGCGCACGCTGGTGGTGGTACCGGTGGCAATGACCCAATCTTCGGGTTCATCTGCTTGGAGGATCATCCACATCATTCTAACATAATCCTTGGCATGGCCCCAATCCCTCTTGGCGTCCATATTCCCCAGATAAAGTTTATCCTGAAGGCCCAAGGCAATGCGTGCCGCGGCCCGGGTGATCTTTCTGGTCACGAAGGTCTCGCCCCTTATGGGAGATTCATGGTTGAACAAGATACCGTTACAGGCAAACATATTATAGGCCTCCCTGTAATTTACCGTGATCCAATAAGCGTACATTTTGGCAACGGCGTAAGGGCTGCGGGGGTAAAAAGGGGTGGTCTCTGACTGGGGCACCTCCTGTACCTTGCCGTAGAGCTCAGAGGTGGAAGCTTGGTAAATACGGGTCTCTTTTTCCAGACCCAGCAACCGTACGGCATCCAAGATGCGCAGGGTACCAAGCCCATCTGCATTTCCGGTATATTCAGGGGTCTCAAAAGAAACCTGGACATGGCTCATAGCGGCCAGGTTATATATTTCGTCAGGCTGTATTTCTTGGATTAGCCGGATCAGATTGGTACTGTCCGTCATATCTCCATAATGTAGGATAAAATTTCTGTTCTCCACATGGGGATCTTGATAAAGGTGGTCTATGCGGTCTGTGTTAAAAAGGGAGGCCCTCCTTTTTAAGCCGTGTACCCGGTACCCCTTTTTTAACAAAAATTCACTCAAATAAGCCCCGTCCTGTCCCGTTGCCCCGGTAATAAATGCAGTCTTCATAAAAAACAATATGTATAGGGTTAGTATCCTTCCCAATTCGTGGGAAGGCCAAAAATAGGTATTTAATGTTATTGGAAAAGGGGCGAAAGGGGCAGGAACGGACATTTACGACAACTCCCTTGAAAAATACGCCCTACGGCAAGGAAAGCAGGGAAGACAAGTTCCCGGTGGTCGGCTTTTTTGGTGTCAGGTCGATGTCACCTGTCCAAGGAACCGAACAACGCCCCAATTCATATAGATGCCTTACCGGATGCTTTATGGACGTTTCTCTCCATAAAATCCCTTGAGTATTGTTTTCCAACAGCTTGCATCCAAAACATCTAAATCACTTAATCCTTTGCAGCTACATCATAATGCCTTCAAACACAAAATAAGCTGGTGTTTAAGCTAATGAAAAAGGGAGTATGGCCCATGCTCTTTTAAACGAAACCGACCGCAAAAGGATGGACCCCAATCCAGAAATTTCCGTACTTCCATCAAGGATTTTGAATGGGGATTGTACCCTTAAAAATGTGACCGCAAAAGGACTGGCCACACCCTTCCCTACAAAGCTCAGATTGAAGATCAAAGGGCCCCACTCAATAGTCTACGCTTGTAACTGAAACAATTTCAATTGGTTACGATTTTTGTTCTTTGATATTTGCAATGATTCTCTATTAAACAGTTGATTTATAGGTACTTTGTAGAAAGCAGAGACGCTCAGGATTTTTAGCATATCGAGCATTCTTTGTTGAATTTGAAAGCGGTAAGTGGCAATTGCAACAATCAGGTAAGTGGCAATGGCGACCCGAATCTGCGATTTGACGGCATTCTCGTTCGCCCCAGAACAGCTTGATTCCAAGGTGCTGTTTTATCCATCGAAAGAAGATTTCCATCTTCCATCTCGAGCGGTAGAGCAGCAATACTTTCTGCGCCTCCATCTCCATATGGTTCGTCAGCAGCACGGTGGCCTTGCCCGTTTCAGGGTCTTTGGCCTTGATGCGCCTGAGTTTTACAGGGTAGGCCTTCCTTGAACCATGAACGACCAGTTCACCGATCTGATCACAGACGATGTCTTGCTGGCCGCTTTTCGGCCTTGAGTACTGGCGCTTGAACCTTAGCGAGCTTTTGGCGCGGATGACAAAGAAAGCACCCGATCTCTCGATACGATAGAGCTGTGCGAAGTCCATATAGCCCCTGTCCATGACGTAAAAGGCACCAGGCTCGAAAAAAAGTTGCTTGAGAATGGCCATATCATGGGTCAGGCCATCGGTCACACAGAAAAACTCGGGTATTCCATGGTGGATATCGAGCAGTGAGTGCATCTTTACCGCAGCGGTGGTTTGCCTGTACTTAGTCCATGGGAATACGTTGAGGCAGAGGTGTACCAATGACGCATCAAGGGCGTAGACGGTATGGTCAATATCGGGCCCTTTGTGCGGCATGCCTTGGTAGCGTTGGCGCGCACGCGCCATGAGCACCTGGGCAAAATCGCAGTAGATGCGCCAGTTGCGCTGCCGGTTGGCATCGGCCCAAGTCGAACGGGTGACCGCCGTGCGAAAGCCGAAGTGGTAGAGCTGCCTTTCCCTAGACTGCAGGCAAACCACAATGTCGCGAAGGCTCTCGCGAAAGGTCACCTGACCAAAACTAAGGCACAAAAAGTGCTGCCAACAGCTGAACTTTCGTACCCGGGAATTGCCCTTGTAACGATTGGTGCACTTGTTGAACTCATACCTGGGCACCAAATCCATCAATTGCGTAAAAACGTACCTGCCGTGATTCATGGTCTAAGAATTTTGATGTTTAGACCACAAAGCGAAGCATTCAAATCAAATAATCAAAGAATGGCTGCAATGGCGCTATATTTGAGGTGTCCCAAGCAATGATGCTTTTTAAACGGGACACTATTGAACGTCTGGCAAAAAAGAATTAACTTTTTAAGAATAATGATATTACTTACAGAATTTATTTTTTTTCAATCCTAGAACTCATTTAAACTTTTTCAATTTTATTTTTTTCAGTGCCAACACGATGAAAGATAGGTAGTTGAACCCTTTCCAGCTTGCAATTGTGGTGTCGAACCTGTTGAGCGGTGACCTGAAGCTGTCCATCCATGCGTTTGTCCGCTCCACGGCATATCTCTCATCATAT
>NZ_JBLFEO010000060.1:0-1955 GCF_047345505.1 Maribacter aquimarinus
CAGGAGAGTGAGGAGAAGAAAGTCGAGGATCATCAGCAAAGATTCGATTTTTAGGACTTGCCCGGGACGCCCCCTATGGGGGCTAGCCAAAGCCACCTTCTAAGAAGGTGTGGTTTTTTACTATGTGACGATAGAGGAACTACAGGTCGAGAACCAGCGGCAAAAAGAGAAGATCGCCAGTTTGGAGCAGCAGCTCGGGCAGTTGTTGAAGCTCATAAACGGCTTCAGGTCCGAGCGTTTTTCCAGTTCCCCGCCCCTGCCGGGCCAGCCCACCCTTTTCGCTGTTCCAGAGGAGTCCGTCCCACAAGAAGAGCCCGCCGAAGAGCACATCAGCTATTCCAGGAAGAAGAAGGCCCACAAGGGCCGCAACGCGCTGCCCGAACACCTGCCGGTCAGGGAGGTGGTCATCGAGCCCGAAGAAGATGTTACGGGCCTGAAGAAAATCGGGGAAGAGATCAGCGAGACCCTGGAATACACCCCGGCAAGCCTTGTCAAGAGAAGAACCATCCGCCCCAAATACGCCAAGGCGGACGGCGATGGCGTCCTTATAGCACCGCTCCCGACGCGCCCGATCGACAAGGCCATCGTCGAGGCCTGCCTGTTGGCGCATATCCTAACGGCCAAATATATCGACCATCTCCCGTTCTACCGCCAGATCCGGATGTTCAAAAGGGATTTCGGGTGGGAGCCCGCCCAAAGTACCATCTGCGGTTGGATGGCAGGCTGTTGCCAGCTGCTGGAACCGCTCTACAATGCCCTGAAACAAAAAATACTTAGGTCCGATTATATCCAGGCCGATGAAAGTCCGATCAAGGTATTGGACAGTGACAAAAAAGGAAGTGCGCACCAAGGATATCAATGGGTCTATCACGATCCCGTTCAAAAACTCGTGCTCTTCAACTACCGAAAGGGGCGTGGGCAGAACGGCCCAAAGGAACTGCTTGCGGGTTATAGCGGATATCTGCAGTGCGACGGCTATACCGTATATGACAAAATAGGGGCGGATCCCAAAATCACCCTTGCCGGATGCCTGGTACATGCCAGGCGCAAGTTCCATGATGCGCTCGACAGTGATAAAAAACGGGCACAGCTGGCTTTGGGGCTTTTTAAAAAAATGTATATGGCGGAAAGGGCCATCAAAGAAGAGGCACCGGACGATTTTGGGAAAAGGAAGGTGCTAAGGGACCAGAAGATCAAGCCGCTCTTGGTACAGATCAAAACGTGGATCGGGGCCGAACAGTTCAAGGTACTGCCCAAAAGCCCTATCGGCAAGGCCATGGCCTATTTCTTGGGCCAATACCCCAAGCTCGAGGCAATTTTCGGCGACGGGCGTATCGAACTCGACAACAACCTGATCGAGAACGCCATCCGTCCCATGGCCATCGGCCGGAAGAACTACCTCTTCTGCGGATCGCACGGTGCGGCGCAAAATGCCGCCATACTGTATGCGTTTTTCGGGAGCTGCAAAATGCGGGGTATCAACCCCAGGGAATGGCTCGAGGATACCCTGAAAAGAATCCCGGAACACAGCATACAAAAACTTGAAGAACTACTGCCCGGATATCAGACCAAGGTGTAGTTGCTCGGATGCTTACATGGTAATAGCTTGATCGTACAATAGAAATACCCTGCCTGAAGAGAACGCAATGGACAGACCCTGTTGTCTAGCAGGGATTATTGCGGCCGCAAATTGGCTTCAAAATCAATCCTTTCACTGACTTTATTGGTCCCGATGGCTCTGGACTCACACTTATAACGAAAGCCTATCGCATAATCTGGATAATAATCTTCAATTCTAACTTTATTAGGAAATGCTGATTGCCATCTAAATCTGTAACTATTCAGGTAGTAAGTTAGCGATAGTTTTAAATGCACCCAAAACGTTCTGTCCGTTCTTGACACAGGTATCCGTGACCGATCTTATGACCGCATAGGACTGTGCACCTTCGGGGGTC
>NZ_JBLFEO010000061.1:0-1929 GCF_047345505.1 Maribacter aquimarinus
CGCTTCGCATTGAAATATGGATATCTCAAAAAAGAGATACCCACATTTCAACACGACATGAACATCAACAACAATGATTGGAAATCCCTAGTTTTGAATACTACGAAGACAGGGTAGCTTTCAATTTCGCTATGTGCGTGGCGGAAAGCAAACGCTAGTTTGCTCCCGTACTGTTCATAGCTCGGGCGTTGTGCTTAATGGCAAAACTTTTAGCGGAGATGGAAATTCTGCCATAAAAAAGCAAGTTGCTGGAAAAAAATAGGAAATAGAAGGTCGGAAAAAAGCTTGAAAACAAAATCAACAACGAACTGAGAATAAAAGCGGAACGCAAATGCCAACACGATTTTTTTTTCAGCGAAAAGAAGAATTTTAGCCGACCATTAAAATTTTTACTGAAAATAATTTAAGCCGAATAAGGTCAAAATAGCCAAGTTTGCGACCCGACCCGAATCGAAGCGAAAAGAAAGTAGAACGCAAGCAGAACGCAAGTAGAGTTACCAGACAAAAAAATGCGTATGCCATTAAAAACAGAACGCAAATGGACTTAATGCGAAAAAATTTTTAAGCGAAAAAAAGAGAATTTAAGGGCAAAAGGTAAAAGTTTGCTAAAAATAATTGAAGCCGAATAGGGTCAAAACAGCCAAGTTTGAGACCCAACCCGAATCGAAGCGAAAAGAAAATAGAACGGAAGTAGTGCGCGGATAGAATTACCAGACAAAAAAATGCGTATGCCATTAAAAATAAAACGCAATCAGTTCGCAGAGGAGCGTGCCAAGCAGAACGCAAACCACTAAGCACAACAATACCTATAAACAATACGGGGGTTTGGGCTTAATCGAAAGGTTTGCGTATATTTATCGAGTCCGCAAAATCTTTTTGATTTTGCTTATAGACAAAAAAATAAAACAAAACAAAAAGATTTTGCTACGTGCAAGACGGAAAGTTATAGCTTATTTGCCCCCGTACTGTTCATAGCTGAACCCGTTATATACAATGGCTCCAAAAAAATAACTTAAAGTCAAAACTTGATATTACGAAAACTAATCGCTTTGAATATGTGGGAGTTTGCTACTGAATGGACAGAGAATGACCCTAAATGGATAGCTGTTTTTATAATTGTTGGAGGTTATATTTCTTGGACTGGTTACAGAGATTATAAAAAAGAGCAAAAAAACGGTGGCTTTAAAATGACAACACATAATATCCTAAACATAGGTAGAGATATTTCTGGTTTTCTAATCTTACTGTTTGGGCTAGCAGTATTGTTTAAAAAACTATTTGCTATTTTATTTTAACTCTTTTACATATTTTGAATAGACAAGGAAATCACCTTTTGATTTCTGAGTTTGTTTATGCAAATGGACTACTTAGCTAGTTTGCGCAGATGGACTTTACTCGGTCGGAGAAAAAAGGAAACGCAAAGCTTCGTGCTTACTCAAACGTGTCACCACAGTATATAACAATACCTATAATTAATACGGACTTGTGGCTTTTACGCCAAGGTCTGTGTATATTTATGAAGTCGCAAAATCTTTGGGATTTTGCTTTCGAACAAAAAAAGAAAAAACAAAACCAAAAGCTTTTGCTTAGCGCGTAGCTGGAAATCCGTCGGATTTCTGCGCCGCACTAATCATAGCCCAGCCGTTAGCTGTAATTATAAAAAACCTTCTTATTGAGAATAATCAAAGCTATATTACTCACAGTCTTACTAATGATTATATGGTACATTCCTCAACTTATTTTAGTTGGACTATACAAATACACGGAGTTAATCGGAGAAGGATTTAAAAACCATATATATTTAATTGAAGTGATTTAAACTTTTTTTGGATCGAAAGATAGGGCTACGGACATTTGTGTCGCCAAACATAAATCCCATAGCCCATGTACAAAGTACTCGACAAAGATACCATAGAGATGGAAATAGTT
>NZ_JBLFEO010000062.1:0-1919 GCF_047345505.1 Maribacter aquimarinus
GTACTGCCGGATCATCCCGATGATCTGGCTCTCTGTAAACTTGCTTTTTTTCATTGTCCCAAAATTTAAAGTTACTCATTTTCCCATTTTAGAGCACTCCGGATTTTGGGGTAGCTTTCAAAAACACCCCCAACATAACCGCCCAAAAATGACGCTCCTGTACCAAAAGGGGAAGCACCCCTAGGGCCCAAAGCTTGAGCACCTGTACCCAGACCGGCCGCTACAGCGCCATTCTTGATGCTTTCTGAAAAATGACTTGAACCAATACATCTTCTTGGAATAGGTGTTCCGTTGGTTTCGTTGTGTTGCCAAAACCATCAGCCCAATTCTCTACTGCTCTGGCAAAATGATCGGCATCAATTGGCCAAAACCCTTTCTGGATTCCCCAATTCGAACTGGTTTTGGTGGTTCTTGGTCTTCTGGGATCATCCATGTCAATAGCCACAGTTTTTGATTTTTTTTTTGCACTTCAGTCAATTGCGCTGGCGCTAATGTTCTTTAATCCATACATCAGGCCCAAGGCACAAAAAATGTAAGCAAGCGTATAGATGTAATAAAACTCACCTACGGAAACCACAAAATCTGTGGTAAGGCCAATAAACAAATTCACCAAGGAATGGAAAAGGATGCTGCATATTACCGAATCTGTTTTATAATAGACATAACCATAAAGGATTCCGATAAGAAAAAATTGCAAGAAATTTTCTAAATCCAAATGCACCAGGGCGAAGAGAAAACTGGAAAACAGTAGAGCGAACATCGTAGAATGATTTTCCTTTATTTTTGAAAATATTATTTTTCTATAAAGTACTTTTTCTAAAATTGGGCCGATTAAAAGAGCCTTCATATATAGGTAGATGGTGTCAATGCTATTAAATGTTGGCGTTTTGTATTTGAAAAAAGAAAGATTTCCTGCCTTGATTTTTTCAAAGAAAGCCATAATGTCTCCCAAGGGGTAAAGCACATAAGTGGAAAAGGCGATCAAGACTATTAAAGAGATCAATCTAAAACTGGGCAATCTATTGGATTTTAAGATGTTTTTGCTCCAAATCTTAATCGCAAAAAATATCCCAATCACGAAACTGAGGTCTATAAATATTAAATGGACCAGGAAAGCAAAATTCGAATTTTTAATGTACAATTGTGGGTAAATGAAGTAAGCAGAGAGAACCTGAAGAAAAATTATTGATAGTATGATAAAAATTGTCACAACGATGTTATTTAGACGATTTTCTTTCATTTTAAACCAATAATCGAGGAATTGGGCTAGGTGCCCAATCCCATCGTTTTTCTGTTGATTAATTCATGTAATGACCATTCGGATTGTTTATGCGAACCCCCAGACCAGGGCAGCCATCAGAATGATTTTTATTCATCAAAATTCTTGTAAGTGGTGTTGTCCATGGTCTCGGGGCCTGAGTCTCGTTGTAAAGGGTTGTACATGAGTGGCAAGATCCATATGTTGCGCCTGCTGGGGTATTACCGGTGTAGTTACCATAACCTATCACCTCATCTGCATCAAAGGTACCACCAAAGCCGTTGGCATCCCCCGCACAGCCACCTGCACCCTGGAATTCGGCGTCTCCCATTTCCCATTTTTCCACAGGTCCTAGATGCCTATGCCCACGCCCTCCTTTAATTTGCAATAATTCATCCGTCCCAATGGCCTCAAAATCTTGTAAATTTAGTTTTCATACCTTGCATATTGAGTTCAATTCACTAAATGTTGGCTTTGCTTTTGGTGTGCACCATTACCCCATATACGGCTAAGCCCATTAAAACTAATGCAGAAACTAAAATAGGGCTTGCTGATTTTCTATCAACGGGAAGGTAAGATATTAACAATCAGCATTTTATTTTTGAACAATCGACGAATTCCGTTGTACAAGTGCACGGGTTTCCGTAACTTAGGGTAACAT
>NZ_JBLFEO010000063.1:0-1721 GCF_047345505.1 Maribacter aquimarinus
CAATATGTATGATCAATACGGGGCGATTTTCCGGTGGAAAATCCACGCATTTTTAGTATGTTTAGCGTACGGGCCGAAATCCTGCGGATTTCAAGGCCGTACTGATCATACATTTAACGTTGTAAGTAATTTGCCATCGCCGTTGTTCTTTTCTTCAAGGATCGTGCGGACAGCGTTGTGGGCAGATGATCGGACTCGCCGAAGCGGGCGAAAGTGGGACACGGTAAAATCCGACCATTTCGGGCGGACATTGCCCAAGTAGTTTGGCTTATCAGCGTTGAGAGCTCGCTATCAAAACGTTGGGAACGTTAAAAACTACTTGTACAAGGACGGCAAAAATTTTGAGAAAGTCAAATTTTGGGCGGGATTGTTGCCCATTTTGCCCGCTTCGGCCATGTTTGGGTTCCGTTCCAGACCCATCAAACCCCAATGTTTGGATGGATAAGGACGGGAGTCTTGAAGAAAAGAGGCGTTTTTGTCCCCTTATGGCAAACTATAAATGGTTTTATCCCTAATTTTATGGAAAAGGTGAAATTGAGGGAAAACCACTCACAACACCATGTATGTGCAATGGCCCTGGAACCACTGGGCCGAAAAGGGGCCACTGCACATACACCTAACGTTGTGCTTCATTATCACAAAACGCTAACCAATGATAAAATTCTTTAGAAAAATTAGACAAAACTTGCTTTCAGAAGGAAAAACTGGAAAGTATTTTAAATACGCAATTGGAGAAATTGTACTTGTCGTTATTGGAATTTTGATTGCATTACAAGTAAACAATTGGAACCAAAACCAAAAGAATAGAGAATTATCAAAACTATATGTTGAAAATTTTATTAAATCAGTAGAATCTGATATTGTTTTTTTGAATGATAGAATAAAAATAAATGAAAAACAAATTCAGAATATTACGTCAATTATAAATACTCTTTCAAGTCAAAAAAATCTGTCAGAAAGTAAATTAACTTCGTTTTTTGAACAAAACTATTCCCTTGGCTTTGAATCCTACTTTATTCCAGAGTTAAGTACTTTTAGACAATTTGAGTCAAATGATGGAGGCGTTTTAATCGAAAACAAGAAGTTGACTGATAAAATATATGAATACTATTTATTAAACGAAAGAAATGAAAAAAATGGTGAGATAAGCGTACAACTATATCAGCATAATTATGTGACTAAAAATCTAACAAAAAACCTTACAACAGGGGATTTTTTAGAAAGGAAGATAGGCTCGCCCTTAAACCGTCCAAAGTTAGATTTAGAGACTTTGCGCCAAGATTCTGATTACATAGGTACTTTATTGTTAAAAAATCAAATGACAGAAAGTCAAAATGAAAGATATCAAGAAATCAAAGAAAAAGCCGAAAACCTTTTGCAATTATTAGAATCTAATTAACGGAATAACGAAAGCACAACAACGTATATAGCTCATAGCTTGGCAGTTGCTCAATCGGAAGTTAAGGTGTATTTGCAAGTCCGCCAAATTTTTTAATTTGGCTTATTGTAAAAAAAGGTAATAAGAAAATTAAAAAATTCGGCTCATGCTTAACCGAAAAATAATCGCTAATTTACACGCTACGAGCCATATACAAAACCGTTGTGCGTAAGCTAAAAAACCAACCGCAATGGAAAAATCAAACGACCAAAAAATAACCTTAAGGTATATTTTAGCCGGAACAGCAGCGGTCATTTTCACTTGGCTTATCCACGAATTTACT
>NZ_JBLFEO010000064.1:0-1706 GCF_047345505.1 Maribacter aquimarinus
TGCCACCGTCCTCCAAGGTCAAGGTGAGCACGTCCGTTGCATTGTCAAGGCTGAAGGCCGTGATCTGTTGGTCGTCCGTGTTGTCCAGGAAGGGGTTCAAATCCACCGTACCGCCGTCCTCCAAAGTAAGGATGTTGGCCCCGGTAATGGTCAGGGCCTGATCGTCGGTGCTGCCCGTGGCCAGTTCCGCCAGGGCGCCCTCAACATCTGTGGCCGTAAAATTGCCAGCCGTGTCCGTAACCGCAACTTCCGTTGCCGTTTGGTCATCGGTGCCAGCAGCCGCCAGTACCGCGGTGAAGTCCACCGTCTGCGTACCACCGTCCTCCAAGGTCAAGGTGAGCACATCTGTCGTGTTGTCAAGGCTGAAGGCCGTGATCTGCTGGTCGTCCGTATTGTCCAGATATGGGGTCAGGTCCACCGTGCCGCCGTCCTCCAAAGTAAGGATGTTGGCCCCGGTAATGGTCAGGGCCTGATCATCGGTGCTGCCCGTGGCAAGTTCCGCCAAGGCGCCCTCAACATCTGTGGCCGTGAAATTGCCGGCGGTGTCAGTTACCGCAACTTCCGTTGCCGTTTGGTCGTCCGTGTTGTCCAGGAACGGGGTCAGGTCCACCGTGCCGCCGTCCTCCAAAGTAAGGAGGTTGGCCCCCGTAATGGTCAGGGCCTGATCGTCGGTGCTGCCCGTGGCCAGTTCCGCCAGGGCGCCCTCAACGTCCGTGGCCGTGAAGTTGCCGGCGGTGTCCGTGACCGCAACTTCCGTTGCCGTTTGGTCATCGGTGCCAGCAGCCGCCAGAACCGCGGTGAAGTCCACCGTCTGCGTGCCACCGTTCTCCAAGGTCAAGGTGAGCACATCTGTCGTGTTGTCAAGGCTGAAGGCCGTGATCTGCTGGTCGTCCGTGTTGTCCAGGAAGGGGTTCAAATCCACCGTACCGCCGTCCTCCAAAGTAAGGATGTTGGCCCCGGTAATGGTCAGGGCCTGGTCGTCGGTGCTGCCCGTGGCCAGTTCCGCCAGGGCGCCCTCAACGTCCGTGGCCGTGAAGTTACCGGCGGTGTCCGTGACCGCAACTTCGGTTGCCGTTTGGTCATCGGTGTTGTCCAGGAAGGGGTTCAGGTCCACCGTACCGCCGTCCTCCAAAGTAAGGATGTTGCCCGCGGCCAGGCTCAAGGCCTGGTCGTCCGTGCCGGCCGCTGCCAGTACCGTGGTGAAATCCACCGTCTGCGTGCCGCCGTCCTCCAAGGTCAAAGTGAGCACGTCCGTTGCATTGTCAAGGCTGAAGGCCGTGATCTGTTGGTCGTCCGTATTGTCCAGGAAGGGGTTCAGGTCCACCGTGCCGCCATCCTCCAAAGTAAGGACGTTGGCCCCGGTAATGGTCAGGGCCTGGTCGTCGGTGCCGGCCGCCGCCAGAACCGTGGTGAAATCCACCGTCTGCGTGCCGCCGTCCTCCAAGGTCAAGGTGAGCACCTCCGTTGCATTGTCAAGGCTGAAGGCCGTGATCTGCTGATCGTCCGTGTTGTCCAGATATGGGGTCAGGTCAACGGTACCGCCGTCCTCCAGGGTCAGGATGTTGCCCGCGGCCAGGCTCAAGGCCTGGTCGTCCGTGCCGGCCGCCGCCAGTACCGCGGTGAAGTCCACCGTCTGGGTGCCACCGTCCTCCAAGGTCAAGGTGAGCACGTCCGTTGCATTGTCAAGGCTGAAGGCCGTGATCTGT
>NZ_JBLFEO010000065.1:0-1665 GCF_047345505.1 Maribacter aquimarinus
CCATGTACATGATCTATCGAAAAATACGGTCGATGCATATCGACCTGTTGCTCGATGCAGGGTACAACTACCTGAACAAAAACGTGCCCCGGGAACTCGTCAACTTCATCTATTACAAGATAACCAAGGTGGTATCGATACTGCTGATGCCGGTAAGGATCAGATGGAAAATAGAAATTGCGGTGCCCGATCCGTTCCCCGGGCAACTGAATTTAAAGCTCAACTAAAAAACGGGGGATGGCTAAGTTAAGATTAAACAGTTCTTAAAGGTAGTGAACGGTGAAGACTTGAAGCTACCTTTAGGTTTAGTTCAACAACGGCTATAACAAATAGGGCGATAAGTGCTTAATTCAAAGGTATGGGTATAATTGCGAGGTCGCCAAATCTTTTGATTTGGCTTTTTGAAAAATAAGATAAAACAAAATGCAAAAGATTTGGCTTATTGCAAGACCGAAAGTAAGTTCTTGTCAATTGCCCTACTTGCCATAGCCCAACCGTTATCCACAAGCAAATAGATTCGTGATAAAGTCAAATTTACGTAATAATTTATTAAATTTGTACGTAAAATAAATGTTATGGACAAAAAATTGACATTGAGTTTAGACAAATCAATTATCGAAAGTGCAAAGAATTATGCCAAATCGAATAACATTAGCTTGTCGAAACTTATCGAATCTTATTTGACAACGCTCACCAAACGGAAAAGAAGTTCAACGGAAATCACACCTCTCGTTGAAAGTTTAAGTGGAGTAATTAATCTTGATGAGGATTTTGACGTAAAAGATGCTTATACTGATTACCTTATTGAGAAATACAAATGAGCAGATTATTAATTGACACAAATATCATAATAGATTTACTTTCAAGAAGAGATAAATACTATGATGAAGCTGCCGATTTATTTTCTCGTGCGGACAAGAAAGAATTAGAACTGACTATTTCATCTTTAACATTTGCAAACACAAATTATATTCTTTCCAAACGCAAATCAGCTAAAGAAGCGAGGAAAATATTGAGAAAATTTAAAGTACTCGTTGAGTTATTAAGTTTAGATGACAAGATTACAGAATTAGCTTTGAGCGATGATAGTTTTCCAGATTTTGAGGATGGACTGCAATACTATTCAGCTATTGAAAATCAAATAGATGTAATTATAACGCGGAATAAAAAAGACTTTAAAAATTCAAAAATCCCTGTTTTGACTGCGAAAGAATTTTTAGCTAGAAAATAATGCCAGTGGCTAACAATGGTAATCGTTGCACAAGCCCTTGATCGGTGAAAAAATAAAACGATCTAAGCCCCTCCATGGGGCTTTTTTGTTGCCCCCTAAGGGTCGGAAGTTCAATTTTCGGGTGCCCGACAGGGACGAAAACAGGTTTTGGAGGACGTTTTTCATAAAAACCCTTAAAGCAAGCTGGCTTGCCCCGCTTTTCGAGCGTTTTCGTTCAAACTCAAGATACTTCTTCAGATCATGGGCGATGGCCCTGAAACCACTGGGCTGAAAAAGGGCCACTGCACATACACTTAACGTTACCCTTTATTATGAACTCATTTAAACTTTTTCAATTTTATTTTTTTCAGTGCCAACACGATGAAAGATAGGTAGTTGAACCCTTTCCAGCTTGCAATTGTGGTGTCGAACCTGTTGAGCAGTGACCTGAAGCT
>NZ_JBLFEO010000066.1:0-1628 GCF_047345505.1 Maribacter aquimarinus
TAGCGACCCCAAAGGTATGAAGTTTTTGCGCCGCCCTCTCCGGAGATCTGGCCCTAGGACCAGATCTCCGGAGAGGGCTTTTTTCAACAGCAAGCTGTTGCGTTTATCAGTTGAATCCAAGGATATAAACAAGCCCAATAAGGTGCTGTACAATAAAATTTTTATGATTAATTTAAAACTTCAATGCGGAAACAATATCCAAGACCTATCAAACAGGTACTCCGCAAGAATTAAGCGAGCAAGAAATGATAAGAATAGAAGGTGGGGGTTTCTGGGTTCCTTTTATGGCCATTGGAGCCGCAGCTGCGTCAGCTGTGGCAATTTATGATGCAGGTAAAGCAACTGGTGAGTTTATTTTTCAAATTACACATTAAATCCAAGGATAAATAATAACATTATGGATAAGCTTTTAAATCTTTTGTCTGAAAATTTGTTTTTAAGGTTGATTTTAGTGGTGCTTTCAGTTTATTCTATTTATCAGATGGGAATAAGATTTGGTGAATTTATTTACTTTATAATCCACAAATAAGAAAAACTAATCCACAGAATATTTTTTTGTGGATTAGTTATTTTAAAATTGCGACAATACCGTAGATTGAATTGGCTAGCCCAGGCAAAACCATGTAACAATCGCTAGTGAGATCGTCACGCAACGCCTGGGACAACTACGTAGGTTTTGGTTGCCATAAAAATGTTTGTTTTAAACTGCTGACAATCGTTGTCTTAACAATTACGGCCCATTGGCATTCCCTGACAAAATATTCCGGGGTCCCGTACTGAAAAGGTAGATTGGGGCGGATTGGTAGTTGTTTTTTCTCTTTTTGGTTGGCAGATCCAAATGTTTTTGTCCGACTTAACAAATGGGCCCAAGGCTTTAAATATAAATTTTTACGCCCTTTTTGGTATAGCCATTTTTGGCAACTGGCTTATCCGTTCTACTCCGTTTCTCTTATCTTAAATGGGTCTCGTCGGGTGTCGAAAATGTGGGCTATGTCTATTCTCTTTTTTGGCTCGTTAATCCAGTAGATGATTTTGTAACTTTTAAAGACCAAGTACCTAAAACCTTGGGGGCGGCCAGATAAAAGCTCCTCCTTTTGTCCAATGTAAGGCTGTCTTTCAAGTCCTATGGTATGGTTTACTATAGAGTCAACCAACTTTCTTGCGACATCTATACTTTTTGATTTGCGTTTATAGTATTCAAAAATGTCCTCAAGTCTCTCCTTTGCAAATTCTGTCCAAAAAACGGTTAACTCCATTTTTTGATTTCCTGTTTCAAATGCTTAGCGCTGATAACCCTGTCATTTGCTGAGTCCTCCAATGATTGGTCAATGTCCGCATTAAACTGCTCTATCGACATTGGTTCTAAGGTCTTTTCATACAGTTCCGCCCTTCGCTTTTTCAGCATTTTTTCAAGTCCGCTGATTATATCCTCATTTTGAATACGCAGAACTTCCTGTATAAAGGTCAATTTTCTGGTTTTTAAGTCCATTTTCAATCTGTTTTACTCAAATTTACAAATTCTGTTCCTAAAGTTGATTTTAATCCGTTTTTTTGAGCTTGTTGCCAACGAAGGTAAACACTGTACCTTTTTCCTTCTCCCCCCCCCCCGCTCGCGCGAGCGCCACGCC
>NZ_JBLFEO010000067.1:0-1542 GCF_047345505.1 Maribacter aquimarinus
CCTGGCGTCATAAAGGGGCTCTTAAGCAAGGTTTTTGCACCGATCGGAAATGGTGGCCGAAATGCGCCCCGAATCGTAGCGGCCTAAAGTTTATAATCCTTGCGAAAATCAGCAAGCCCTAATAAGAAACCGTATTTTAATTTCGAGGCAAGCCTCTGATCATCAAAATATTTGGCGGTGCCAATGAACTCCTCCCGCAACGGTAAGGCACGTAATGCCGAAACCTGTGCCCAGTCGGTATCCTGAGCCAAGGGACCAATTTGTCCTTTGCAATTCCAGGACGCAAACCGCTGTGGCAAGATGCGTCCTTTTGGTCCGAAAAATACAAAAGGCTCAGGAAAAGGGATCATGGGCAAGCATTATATTTTCCGTTCCAGAAGAAAGGAACAAGCTACCCGTTTTAACATCATTCTGGACCAAAATGACAGGCCAAGCGTCCCCACTGACCCTATACCACATCCAAGTAAATAAAAAACCAGTGACAAGCGGCACCCCCCAAAACAAACAGATGCCAAATAAAATGGTTATAGGGAATTCTTTGCCAAGCGTAAAACACGATGCCCACGGTGTAGAAGAGGCCTCCGGCCAATAAAAAACGAATGCCCAAGCCAGTGGTAACTTCAAGAAGGTTCTGAAAGTCGAACACAATGAGCCACCCCATTATGAGATATAGCAAAAGGCTCACGAACTCTAACCTGCCCGTATAGAACACCTTAAAAAGGGTGCCAAGACCGGCAATTCCCCAAACCACAAAAAACAGGGTGATGCCGTTGCCCTGCAACAGGCTGATCAGGGCCACCGGGGTATAGGTCCCGGCAATGAGCATATAGATACTGATGTGGTCCAAAATCCTGAAACGCCGTTTTAGCCTTGGTGATGCCACCGCGTGATATACGGTAGAACTGGTAAACAGCGCAAAAAGACTTGTCCCATACATTAGGATACTCAGATTTGCATACGGGCCCTGGCCATTTCCCTTGTCCCACAGGTACCAGGACCCGACCAAGGCGAACACAGCCCCCAGTCCGTGGGACCAGGTGTTCAAAATTTCCTCCTTTTTGGAAACCAGCTTGGACATGGACATAAAGATAATCAAGTTTTCACTGATAAATAGCAACGGAAAGCCTCCCAGGTTCACGCTCCCCAATGAAAATGATTCCCTTGGAACAGTGTCCGGACCCATAAAATCCGTATGATGTATTACAAACTAGTGTTGGTTTAAAGCTGAAATGACGTCTAAGGCAATCGTAAACTTTGTGGCAGATTTAGGCAAAAAATCATTGCATAGCCGTAGCTACGGCTTATTTTTATTTTGAAGTAGGGCGTAAAAAGAAACCATTTATCGGCTTATTTTCAATTGGGAAATGGTATTAACCCTTTATTGCGAAAGTACAGCCCAACATCTGGATGTAAAGAAAGGGACAAAGCTGTCCATGGGTCTGCCATTTGGGGTTTTCCCATAAAAAAAGGGTCCCCTTTTGCGATTGCAAAAGGGGACCCCGAAAAAAGGCGGCTACCTACTCTCCCACTTGGTATAGCAGT
>NZ_JBLFEO010000068.1:0-1408 GCF_047345505.1 Maribacter aquimarinus
CTGGCGTCATAAAGGGGCTCTTAAGCAAGGTTTTTGCACCGATCGGAAATGGTGGCCGAAATGCGCCCCGAATCGTAGCGGCCTAAAGTTTATAATCCTTGCGAAAATCAGCAAGCCCTAAATTAAGTGCTTAAAACACGCAACGAAATCATACACTAGACCGTTAGCAACAAGCTTAAAAAAGTGAGTGACCATTATACATCCATAGTTTCTGAAAAAACTAATCAGGCAGATTCCCAAGAATTGGCGGATAGAATTATTAGCTTTTTAACTGAAAAGAAAATTATTCAAAAAGAACTCTCAGATTGTGTTTTAGGTTCAACTGGACACAAACCCGCAGAAAATTTCGGTTCTATTCTTGAAAAACAATACGAAGGATTTTTGGACTCAAAAACAAATGGACTTGAAATAATAACTGAAAGAAGAGTATTTGAAAATGGTGCAAATGGACTAGAGCAAGTTAATTGCCCAAATTGTGGACAAAATCAAATTGAAGAGGATTGGGGCAGCGCATTGGAGAATTGGTATGGAAACTTAGAGTCGGACTTAGTAAAATGCTCAAATTGTTTATCCGAAAACTCAATAACTAAGTTCAACTTTGAGCCAAATTGGGGATTCGGGGACTTCGGGCTTATTTTTTGGAATTGGGGTAAATTCAAGAGTGAATTTTTAATCGAATTAGAAAAGGTAATCGGAACGGAATTGAAAATAGTTTACGGCAAACTCTGACGGAAAAGCCAGTTGCTAACAATGCCTAAACGTAATGCGGACTTTAGGGCAAAACCGAAAGGTCTGTGTATATTTATAATGTCGCTAAATCTTTGGGATTTAGCTTTGGAAAAAAAAGAAAAAGCGAAACCAAAAGCTTTAGCTTCGTGCGCAGACGGAAACGAAATGTTTCCTTGCCCCCGCACTACGCTTAGCCGAACCGTTGGGCGCAATTTTGAAAATTTTTAGCGGGAATTGAAAATATCGAAAAAGTTCTGCGAAATCGGATTTTCAAAATTATTACGGTCGGACTTAAAAAATCAAAACGTAAGCAGAACGTAGATGGACTTTTTAGCAAGTTTGCACAGACGGACTTGAATATCAAAACGCAAACAGAACGCAGATGGAATCTTTAGCAAGCTTGCGCAGATGCAATTGAAAATCAGAACGCAAGCAGAACGTAGATGGAATCTTTAGCAAGTTTACGCAGATGGACTTGAAAACCGAACTGCAAACAGAAAAAAATTAAGCAGTACGCAAACGGAAACGGCACACTCGAACGGAAAAAAACTGCGCCCAATAACTAAGCGTTCGTGCGGTCGGTACGACCGAGCATGAACGCGGTGTTGAACTACACCGGGTTCTTGGTACCTTTTTCTGCTATGGGGATTGGTCTGTATTGGAAGGGAGGTTTGCAGCG
>NZ_JBLFEO010000069.1:0-1393 GCF_047345505.1 Maribacter aquimarinus
TCTTTGCACCTAGGGCACTTTCGGTGCAATATGGGCGGTGGTTCTTGTTTGGGGGCCGGTCGGCCCATTTGGGCCATGAGCAGCGGCAGTACCATCTTCTTTTTGGCACTGCTCAAGATACCATAGTGGCGTATGCGCACAAAACCCTTGGGCAGTATGTGCAAAGCAAAGCGCCGTATGAACTCTTGATCGCTCAGGCCAAGTGTGGTCCTTGCCCCTCCTTTTCGGTAATCCTTGGCCGTAAAACCGACCCGCCCATTGGCAAGGGAGGTAATGCGGTGGTTGCTCATCGCGATCTTATGGGTATATCGCCCCAAGTATTCCACCACATGTTTCGGGCCTGCAAAAGGGCGTTTGGCATACACCACCCAATCCTTGGCGAAGAGTCCGTCATAGAACGACGGGGGCTCGTCGAACCCCTTTCTCAGGCCTTCCACAAAGCGTGCCCTGAAGACCTTGCCCATCGCCTTTACGGGGAACAGGTACTTGCCCTTGTTCTTGGCCTGTTTCCATTTTCCGTTGACCGTGGCACCGCCCCCGGGAACGATACAGTGCAGGTGCGGGTGCAGGCTCAGGTTCTGTCCCCAAGTGTGCAGTACGGACACCATACCGGTATCCGCCCCCAGGAACTTGGGGTTCTTGCCAAAGTCCCGGATCACCGACCACGCCGTTTTGAAGAGCAGGCCGTAGATTTCCCCGGGGGCGCACAGGCACAGCCGGTTCAGCGTATCGGGAAGGGTGAAGACCACATGGAAATAGGGCACGTTGAGCAGTTCCGCTTCCCTTGCCCGTACCCACTCTTCCCGTTTGTGGCCTTGGCATTTTGGGCAATGGCGGTTGCGGCAACTGTTGTAGCTCAGCTGCAAGCGCCCGCACTGCGCATTGTCGCAACGGTCGATGTGTCCGCCGAGCGCGGCGGTCCTGCATTTGCGCAGGGCGTGCAGGGTGCGCAGCTGCCAGGTGTTGGCGCAGATGCCGGCCAGCCCTTCTCTGTTGCGCTCCAGTACATCGGCCACTTGGTACAGGGGCCGTGCCATCACCGGGGACCGTAGAGCTTCTCCAACGGACTGAAAACGGAGCGTTCGCAGTGTTGTGACACGTGCAGGTACACCATGGTGGTCTGGATGTCCACGTGGCCCAGAAGATCCTTGAGGCCCATGATGTCCATCCCCATTTCCAACAGGTGCGTGGCATAGGTGTGGCGCAGGCCATGGGTGGTCACTTCTTTTGCGATGCCGCTATGTTGCCTGGCCTGTTTCACCACCCACTGTACGCCGTTGGCGGACAGCGCGACGGGCCTGCCTTCCCTATCGTTGCCATTGAAGAGCCATTGCACCGGACGCTCCGCCGCAAGATAGATCCGTATACCGCGGATGAGCAGGTCGCAAAGCGG
>NZ_JBLFEO010000007.1:0-176712 GCF_047345505.1 Maribacter aquimarinus
ACAGCTTCAGGTCACCGCTCAACAGGTTCGACACCACAATTGCAAGCTGGAAAGGGTTCAACTACCTATCTTTCATCGTATTGGCACTGAAAAAAATAAAATTGAAAAAGTTTAAATGAGTTCTATTTAAACCTTTTTCCAAATAAAAGTGATTTTTAATTTAAAGACTTAATGAGATAGTACCAGTTTCATCTATTATTTAGCTTGTAATCAATATTCTCAACTAATGTCCAGACCCTCCATTTTAAACAGTCCCGAACGTAAGTTCATCCTTTTGATGGGAGACCTGGAAATGGAATTATTTTTTTGGCCTGCGAAAAAGAAAAATCAGGCATAGCCGCGCCACGGCTTATTTTTATGTTGAAGTAGGGCATAAAAAGAAACCATTTATCGGCTTATTTTCAATTGGAAAATGGTATTAAATCTAATGACGAAATTGATTAAGGAATTGTTCCCGGAGCAACGGAAGGTTTTTCCCTAGCGGCCAAAGGTGCTCCAGGTAAAAGAAAATCCAAAGGTCATGGGGTAGGTGAACCGCGGTGGTTGCCAACGAAGCAGTGAACGCCCCTTGAACTTATACGTACTCTTTGAGAATGCCCACCAAAGTATCGGCATCCTGCTCGCCGCTCTGCCTCCAGACCATTTCCCCTTTTTTGTAGATCATCAACGTGGGCAGGCCCTTTATCCTAAGGGCTTGTGAAAGCTCCTTGTTCTTGTCCACATCTATCTTAATGACCTTGCCCTTGTCTCCCAAGGAAGAGGCCACATCACCGAGCACGGCGTGCATCGCGGTGGACTGATCGTTCCATTCGGCATAGAAACCGAGCAGTACCGGCACATTTAAATCAATGAGTTCACCAAATTTAGACATAGTTATCTGCTTTGAGCCAGGCACCAAATGTAATGAAAAATGTTAAAATAGGTTGATGCCCCTGTGTTTTACAGGATTAGGGTGGGGTTAAAATCATGTTAATTGTGGTTTTTTCAAGGTTATGACGGTAATTTCCGGCCAGATACCCACCCTGCCCGGATATCCCAAAAATCCAAAACCGCGGTTTACGTTGAGGTACTCCCCCTTTTGCTCGTAGATACCGGCCCATTGTTTATAGCGCCATTTTACGGGGCTCCACTTGATCCACCCAGGAATCTCAATGCCAAACTGCATGCCATGGGTGTGCCCACTGAGCGTAAGGTGATAGTGCTGGGCATCTGGCAGCACCTTTTCCTCCCAATGCGAGGGATCATGGCTCATCAATATCTTGAAATCCCCGGGGTCTATCTGGGAGGTGGCCGCCCCAAGATCCCCCACCTTGATAAAACCGCCCTTGCCCCAGTTCTCCACCCCAATGAGCGCGATCCTGTCCCCACCGCGTTCCAGGTACCGGTGTTCATTGAGCAGGAGGTCAAAACCCATATCGGCCTGGATCTGCTTCAACTGTTCCAGATTGGCTTTTTTGGCCTCTAAGGTGTCCCAGGGGATATAATCGCCGTAATCATGGTTGCCCAAAACGGAAAACTTCCCGTCCTTGGCTTCCAAAGTGGCAAAAAGGGCCTTCCAGGGCAGCATTTCCTCGGCCTTGTTGTTCACCATATCGCCCGTAAAAAGAAGCACATCGGCCTTTTGTTCGTTGATCAGGTTCACGGCGTAGGCAATCTTCTCCCTATTGTCAAAACTACCACTGTGCACATCGGAAATCTGCACCAACCGGTACCCGTTAAAAGCGTCTGGCAGGTCCGGAAAAGTAAGCTCATAGGACAGCACCTTGAAGTTGTACTTTCCCCGGTACATGCCGTAGAGCAGGGCCCCAAAGGGAAGGGCCGCCAGACCAAGGCCCAAAAGGCTCAAAAAACGCCTGCGCTCCGGGAGGCTAAATTCCTTGGCATTGCCAAAGAGCTGGGCGTAAAAACCGGACAATAGCCTAAACATGTCCTCGGAAAACAGGAAGACAATGGTAATGACCTTAAAGGTGAGCATGGCCAACAACAGACCAAAGGCATAGCTCTTGGGGCGGCTCAGCACCCGGCCGCCTTCCTCGCCCCAGGTAAATTGGTACATGAAGTTGAGCATCACCGCGGCGGCCACCAGAAGATAGGCGTAATACCACCAGGGTTGGCGCATTACGGTTTTCAGGGCCTGCAGCACGTAGAAGGTCAACCCGGCATATACCATGACAAATACGATCCAACGAAGCATTTCCCTGTTTTTTTTACAAAGGTATTGGATCGCAGGGATCGGGCACCGATTTGCGTTTTATTTAACGTGCTTCACCACCTGGCGTATGGTTTCCGTTTGGGTCACGGCCACCTGATGTTCGGCCAGGTGCTTTTGGGAGTTCATGGAGAGTTTGCCGTCCATGGGCAGCGCATGCCCAAAGGCGGTACCGGACAAATGAATGGCGCTCAACCCCGCCTCCAGGAACATCGTGGCGTTGTCCGGATTTACGCCACCGCCGGCCATGAGCACGCAGCTTTTGGCCCTACGTTGCAACTCCCCTAAAAGCGGGGCCCCTTGGGCCGCGCTCGGTTTTTGGCCAGAGCTCAGAATGGTCTGGACCCCGATCCCCTCCAGCGCCTCAAGTGCCACAACGGGATCGGGCACCCAGTCAAAAGCACGGTGAAACGTAAAATGTAAGGGGCCCGAGGCGTTCACCAAGGCCTGGGTACGGGACACGTTTACCGTGGCATCTGGGTGCAGCACTCCGGACACGATGCCGGCCGCCCCGTTTGCCCTACAGGCCTCGATGTCCTTGAGCATGACCTGAAACTCCCATTCGGTATAGGTAAAATGGGCGCTCCGCGGGCGTACGAGCACATGCACCGGTATGTGCAACTTTTCGGTGACCAAACGGATCAGGCCCAAGGAGGGCGTTACCCCACCAACCCCAAGCTCCGAGCAAAGCTCAATACGGTCTGCGCCCGCCTCTTGGGCATTCAAGGCAGATTCCAACGAATTGGCACAAACTTCCACGATCATATTGTTATCTTTAGTGCCCCAAAAATAAAACAACCCCACAGATGAAAAGAAGAAAGTTCCTTAAAAATTCGGGCACGGCCACGGCCGCCCTGGTGGCCACACCACTGCTATCCTCCTGCGGGGAGGAGACCACTAGGCCACAGCAAGACAAGCCGGCCACTACCGACCAAAAACGCCCCATTGCCATCTGTACCTGGAACTTCATGAACGCCACCGCCAAGGCTTGGGAAGTGCTACAATCCGGTGGCCGGGCCCTGGATGCCGTGGAACACGGCGTCATGGTGGAAGAGAACGATGTAAACAACCAGACCGTGGGCAAGGGCGGCCGGCCGGACCGGGACGGGAACGTGACCCTGGATGCCTGCATCATGGACAAGGACGGCAATTGTGGTGCGGTGCTGGCCTTGCAGAACATTGCCAATCCCATCTCCGTGGCGCGCAAGGTCATGGAAGATACCCCGCACGTGATGCTGGCCGGGGAAGGGGCCGAGAAATTTGCCTATGAAAAAGGCTTTGAAAAGACCGATCTCCTTACCGAGCAGTCCAGAAAAGAATGGTTGGAATGGAAGAAAACATCGGAATACAAGCCCATTATCAACATTGAAAACCACGACACCATTGGCATGCTCGCCATTGACAAGGACGGGGACATTGCCGGGGCCTGCACCACCAGCGGCATGGCCTACAAAATGGCGGGTCGCGTGGGCGATTCGCCCATTATCGGGGCCGGGCTGTTCGTGGACAATGAAGTGGGCGGGGCCACGGCAACCGGCGTTGGCGAGGAAGTGGTGCGCACCGTGGGCAGTTTTTTGATCGTGGAGCTGATGCGGCAGGGCAAAAGTCCGCAAGAGGCCTGTGAAGAGGGCGTAAAGCGCATCATGGCCAAAAATGAGGGCCGGGACGATTTCCAGATCGGCTTCATCGCCATCAACAAAAATGGGGATACGGGCGGTTACTGCATTCAACCAGGTTTTACCTACCGCACCTACTCCGAAGAGGGACACGTGAACCACCCTGCGGAGAGTTATGTTCCCGCATAGCCCTGGGCGCTTGCCGTGTAAGGGTTTTAGCTATATTGGCCTTGAAAAAAGGCGATCATGGCCCAAGGTGCTCCAAAAAACCCGCCCTAAAAAATGGAAAAATATGGGACTTTACCTCTCTTTTTTGGGCACAATGACGGCCCTTCCAGAAAAAAACTTGGCAACTTCCATTCTGTACCGCTACATTCGTACTTCTAACTTTAGACAATGGCAACACAAAAAAGACTCTTCCTCCTAGACGCCTACGCGTTGATCTTTAGAGGGTATTACGCGCTGATAAAAAATCCCAGGATAAACTCCAAGGGGATGGACACCAGTGCCATCATGGGGTTCATGAATTCCCTTTTTGACGTGATCAAACGGGAGCGGCCCGATCACCTTGCCGTTTGTTTTGACAAGGGCGGAAGCTCCGAACGCACGGAACTCTTCCCCGAGTACAAGGCCAACCGGGACGAAACGCCCGATGCCATCCGCATCGCGGTGCCCTACATCCAAGACATTCTAAAGGCCATGCACATCCCCAGCGTGGTACTGGAAGGCTGGGAAGCGGACGACATCATTGGCACCCTGGCCAAACAGGCGGAGAAAGAGGACTACCAGGTATTTATGGTAACGCCCGACAAGGATTTTGGCCAACTGGTGTCCGAAAACATTTTCATGTACCGTCCCGCGCGCATGGGCAACGGCATAGAGATATGGGGCATCCCTGAAGTACAGAAGCGCTTTGGGGTGGAGCGCCCCGAACAGGTCATTGATTACCTGGGGATGATGGGCGATGCCAGCGACAACATTCCCGGCCTGCCGGGCGTTGGGGATAAAACGGCCAAAAAGTTCATTGCCCAGTTTGGGTCCATGGAGGGCCTGCTGGAAAACACGGACCAGCTGAAAGGGAAGATGCGCGAGAAGGTGGAGGCCAACAAGGAACTGGGCCTGCTCTCTAAAAAGTTGGCCACCATCTGTGTGGACTGTGAGGTACAGTTTGATGCCCGGGACTACGAAATATCCGTACCGGACAGCGAGAAGGTGCAGGAAATCTTTGAAGAACTGGAGTTCAGGAGGCTCAAGGACCAGTTCCTTAAAATCTTCTCGGAAGAACAAGGCAACGGCACGGGCCAGGTAAGCGGCACGGAAACCGCCAAAAAAGTGTCGGCCCCAGCGGGAAGCGGCCAATTCTCCCTGTTCGGGGGCAATGGCGAAGCCCCGGCCACCATCAAGGACAGTTCCAGCCGAAAGACCATAAAGGACGTGCCCCATACCTACCAGAGTGTGGCCCCCGGAATGGCCATGCAACTGTTTTTACAAAACCTGATGCAGCAACCAACGGTCTGTTTTGACACCGAAACCACGGGTCTGGACCCCCTCACCGCCGCCCTGGTGGGCATTGCCTTTAGCTGGGAAGCGGGCAAGGGCTACTATGTGCCCTTTCCGGAAGACCGCGACGCGGCCCAAGCGCTAATGGAGCAATTGCGCCCCTTCTTTGAAGCGGAAAGCATAGAGAAAGTGGGGCAAAACCTGAAGTACGATATCAAGGTGCTGCACAAATACGGCATCAAGGTGAAAGGACCCCTGTTTGACACCATGCTGGCCCACTACCTGATCAATCCGGACATGCGCCACAACATGGACGTACTGGCGGAAACCTATTTGAACTACACACCGGTCTCCATTACCGAGCTCATAGGCAAAAAAGGAAAGCACCAATTGTCCATGCGGGACGTGCCCTTGGAAAAAGTAACGGAATACGCCGTGGAAGACGCGGACATTACCTTTCAGCTCGCGCAGCATTTTGCCCCAGAACTGGAGGCCGCCAAAACGGACACCCTGTTCAGGGACATTGAAATTCCGCTGCTGCGGGTGCTGGCAGCCATGGAACTGGAGGGCATCAACCTGGACAAATCCTTCTTGGATTCGCTGTCGGACGACCTTAACAAGGACATTGCCCAATTGGAAAAACAGATCTATGAGGCAGCCGGCGAGGAGTTCAACATTGGATCGCCCAAGCAACTGGGAGAAATCCTCTTCAACAAATTGAAATTGGTGGACAAGCCCAAGAAGACCAAAACCGGGCAGTACAGCACCGCCGAGGACGTGCTCTCCTATCTGGCCAAGGACCACGCCATAGTGCAGCAGGTACTGGACTACCGCGGCCTGTCCAAGCTTAAGAGCACCTATGTGGATGCCCTGCCCCTGCAAGTGGCGGAGCACAGCGGAAGGGTACATACCGATTACATGCAAACGGTGGCCGCCACCGGCCGCCTGAGCAGCAACAACCCCAATTTACAGAACATTCCCATACGTACGGAGCGCGGACGCCAAGTGCGCAAGGCCTTTGTGCCCAGAAGCGAGGATTACGTGCTCATGGCGGCAGACTACTCCCAAATAGAACTGCGCATCATTGCCGCCCTGAGCGAGGAGACCACCATGATCGAGGCCTTTAAGAACGGGGAGGACATTCACGCCTCCACGGCCTCCAAAGTGTTCCAGGTGCCGTTGGAAGAAGTGACGCGGGAACAGCGAAGCAACGCCAAAACGGTGAATTTTGGCATCATTTACGGGGTCAGTGCCTTTGGGCTCAGCAACCAGACCGATCTCTCCCGCACCGAGGCCAAGGAGCTCATAGAGACCTATTATAAAACCTACCCCAAACTGCGCAATTATATGAGCGAGCAAGTGGATTTTGCCCGGGAAAACGGATATGTGCAGACCGTGCTGGGCCGGCGCAGGTACCTCAAGGACATAAACGGCAGCAACCAAGTGGTGCGCGGGGCCGCGGAGCGAAACGCCGTGAACGCGCCCATACAGGGCAGTGCGGCGGACATCATTAAGATAGCCATGATCAACATCCACAAAAAATTGGTGGAGGGCGGCCATCGGTCCAAAATGCTCCTACAAGTGCATGACGAACTGGTTTTTGACATTTACAGACCGGAACTGGAAGCGATGAAGGTGATGATCAAGACCGAAATGGAAAACGCCTATCCCCTGAGCGTACCCCTGGATGTGGAAGTGGGCATAGGGCAAAACTGGCTGGAGGCACATTGAGTTTTTATGGAACAAGATGTGGGCGCTACGCCAATTTGTGCGGATAAGTGAAAAGCTGGAGGCTTATGATGTATTGGTTTGAACAATTGAAAAGTTTTTTAGCATTTAGAAAAGGCTGTGGAATGGTACCGATGGAGAAGCAGGGATAGCTTGCGAAGGGCCGAAGGTGCGGTACGAAGTACAACACATAGAGGCACGGGAGCCCGCGGTGCGCAGCCATTTCCCCGTCCCACCTTTTTTTTTCGTTTTTTGATGAAGGGAAAACGAAACGGGGCCCAGTAAGACCGGGATGGTTGCATCTGTTGCCATTTTTGGCTCCAACATCGCCCACTAGAAACAGTATGGGGCCAAACGTTAAAACGAAAAATGAAAACGGGCGAAAGCTTTTGAAACGAGGAGCGCCCCACAAAAATTGATGCTTATGAAACCACTGCACACGTTAGTGTTGATCTGTTTGATTCTAATGGCCGCCTGCAAGCACGCCACCCAGAGTCCGGTGAACAAAAAGGATACGGAGCTGATGGAACTTTTTGGGTTGATGCAGGGCTCCTTCAATTCGGAGCGGCAGTCCGTGGCAGACAGCACCTACTTTAACATTTCGCTGCACATGTACCCCATCTGGCAGGAGCGCGGAAATTGGCTGTACGTGGAACAGGCCATGCACAATGCCCAGCATCGTCCCTACCGACAGCGCATCTATGAGGTAAAAAGAAATGCGGCGGGCCAGTTGGCCAGTTACATCTACACCCTGCCGGAAGATTCGCTTTGGGTGGGCCAATGGAAGCACCCAAAAGCGTTTGACCGCTTGCTGCCGCAAGACCTTGGCCTGCGCAAGGGGTGCGAGGTCATACTTACCAAAGTGGCCAATGGCACCTTCGCCGGGCAGACCGGCACGGGCAGCTGTGCCAGCAACCTCCGGGGCGCCAGCTACGCCACCTCCGTGGTAAGGATAGACACCAACGGCCTCACTTCCTGGGACCGGGGCTTCAATGCCGCGGGCGAACAGGTCTGGGGAGCGGTAAAGGGGGGCTATGTCTTTGATGCCCTGGAATGAAGGCCCGTTGTTCTTAAAAAAAAAATGAAGCCCAACCGCCCTCCGGGTGTTCCGATGTCTTAAACCCAGATTAAGCAATAGAAATTCCCCGCCTGAAAGGAACGGGCAGGTATTACGGCTGTAAATCCCTGCAAAATCAATCGTTGCACTCACTTTGGCTCACTCACCGTAGCGATGGCTACCCGCCCGTACCGAACGGCACGTTCGGGCGGGCCTGCCCGACTGAGTCATTCAGGCGGGCGCCTCAATCGCAAAAGTCTTGATTTTATTGGGCTTTACACCCTCACTACAAAAGTCTACTGCATAATCTGGGTTAAAAGAGATTTATGAAAGCGGTCTCCGAAGAAAGGGCCCAGACCCATGAAAGGCAAATGCGGTTCTGGACACCCAACCGTGGGGTACCGGGGCCAGGCCACAAAAAGGCCAACAAAACCATAAGTACCCCTGTCCCCAAGGATATGGGGAACATGGTTTCTAAAACGCTTACATTCCGGATTGGCGAAGCCGCGATCCACACCATTCTGAAATCAATATTTCAAATTTTGATGGACTATGGATTGGTTTTGTGAAACAATTATGTTAAGGTTAACCAAATTTTAGGAAATTTATTTTTTATTCCCTTTATTGCACGGGAATTAAACAATCCACTCAATGAAACTAAGAAGATTCTTGACCTTAGCGTTCTTTTTTACGCTGATCTCGCACTTGGGGTTCGCCCAAGAGAAAACCATTACGGGTAATGTAACGGATCAAAACGGCCAGCCCCTGCCGGGTGTTTCCATCGTCATTATGGGCACCACCACGGGAACGCAGACCGATTTTGACGGGAATTATGCCATTACCGCGTCTCCGGGCCAACGCCTGCAATTTAACTACCTAGGCCAGAAGACCACGGAAGTAAGGGTGGGCAGTTCCAACACCATCAATGTAACGATGGAAGAGGATGCCGAAACCCTGGATGAAGTGGTGGTCACCGCCTTTGGTACCAGCACCAAGGAAGCCTTTACCGGGTCGGCCAGTGTGGTGGGCGCCGAAGAACTGGCCCTTAGGAATGTAACCTCCCCCATTGCCGCCCTCGAGGGTAAGGCCACTGGGGTACAGTTTACCACGCAACAGGGCCCAGGATCTTCCCCGGGCATCGTAATTCGCGGGGTGGGAACACTCAATGGATCTACCGATCCCCTGTTCATTGTCGATGGCCAGCAATTTGAGGGCTCCCTGAACACCATTAACCAAGAGGACATTGAATCCCTCACCGTACTGAAGGACGCGGCCTCCACTTCCCTTTACGGGTCAAGGGCGGCCAACGGGGTGGTCATCATCACCACCAAGAGCGGCAGCAAGAGCGGAGGGGTCAGTGTCAATGCCTCCATGCAGTCCGGTCTGGTGTCCGTGGGCATACCCTTCTACCCAGAACTCTCCCCAGGCCAATATTACGAGACCATGTGGGAGGCCCTTAAAAACTCCAGTGCGGGCAACGGCGATCCGGCCTTTGCCTCCGCCAACATCTTCCAGCAACTGGGAGGCTACAACCCCTTTAATGTGCCCAATGACCAGATTGTGGGCACCAACGGCCAGTTGAACCCAGACGCGCAGGTGGTTTGGCAAGCACTGGATTGGTATGACACCCTTTCCCAAACCGGGGTAAGGCAAAACTACAACGTGAACGTTTCCGGAGGGGGTGAGAACTCCAAGGTGTTCTTTTCGGCCTCTTACTTGGATGAAGAAAGCTACACGATCCGATCGGATTATAATCGTCTCACATCACGACTTAACGGCGAATTTGACGTAAATGACAAAATGACGATGGGAGGTGGTGCCTATATCACGCTTGAGGAAGCTCGGGCGCCCAGCAGCGCTGGTACCGGCAGCATCGTGAACCCTTTTGGTTTCGCCAAGAATGTGGGCTCCATCTACCCCGTGTACATCAATGACCGCCAAGGTAATCTGGCACGGGACGTTTTTGGGAATTTGATTTTTGACAGTGGGGAAGGCTTCCCCGACTTTGGAATCGGCTCCAGACCCATTAGCCAAGGCCGCCACGCCTTGCAAGAACTATTCCTGAACGATGAACGTGTCCTCACCAATAACTATGGTTTCCGGTTTTTTGCAGACTACGAGTTTTTCGATGGACTTAGCCTAAGGGTAAACTATGGTAGGGACATCCAGGACCGCATTGTAAAAGAGTATGAAAATGCCGTGATCGGCGATGCCCAGCCCGACGGCCGTTATGGAGAAGACCGGTGGAGGAGACAAGTAGAGAATTTCAATCAGATTCTAAACTACAACAAAAGTTTCAACAACATCCATAACGTGGATATCATCGTGGGCCACGAAAGCACCAACCGTACCTTTAGCTCCAACGGGGGGCTGGCCACGGTACAAGCGGCCAACGGCATCTTTGAATTCGCCAATTTTTCCAATATCGTTTCCTTGGAAGGTTCTTCCACGCGCTATGCCCTTGAAGGCTACTTCACGAGATTGGACTATAATTTCAAGAACAAATACTACATCACCGGTTCTGCCAGAAGGGACGGATCCTCCGTGTTCGATCGGGATACGCGTTGGGGAACCTTTTACTCGGTGGGTGCCTCTTGGCGCATAGACCAGGAATCCTTTATGGACAACGTAAACTTCGTGAACAGCCTTAAACTACGGGGGTCTTATGGGGAAGTCGGAAACGATCAGTTGGGCGACTTCTTTTTATCCCAGCCCCGCTTTTCCATTACCTCCAATGCCGCTGCCCCGGCCATTATCTATTCGGATATAGGGAACTCAGATCTGCAGTGGGAGACTATAGAGAACTTTGGCGTTGCCTTGGAGTTCAGCCTGTTCAATAATATTTTGGATGGCACCGTGGAGTATTATACCAGAAACTCATCGGACCTGTTGTATGAACTGCCCTTGGCCCCCAGTAACGGGTTGAACATTGTGCCCACCAACATTGGTGACATGACCAATTCCGGTTGGGAAATGTCCTTGACCACCCACCTATTTAGAAGACCGGATTTCCGGTGGAACGTGACCCTACAGGCCTCCACCTTTAATAATGAGATCACCAGCTTGCCCGCCCCTTTCATAGACGGACAGCAACGCTGGCAAGCGGGACGTTCCAGGTTCGACTTCTTTATCTTGAGAACCGCCGGGGTAGATCCCGCCACAGGGGACCAGCTCTTTTTGCAATATGAACTGGATGATGACGGCAACAGTGTGCCCGTCTTGGATGCCAATGGCGAAATTGCCACCACCAACGACTGGCAGGCCACGGAAAGGGCCTATACCGGCGATACGTCCATACCAGACCTCATTGGTTCGGTTCAGAACAGCATAGGCTATAAGGGCTTCTCGCTGGACTTCCTGATCAACTATGGTCTGGGGGGCAAAAATCTGGACTTTGGCTATGCCGCCATGATGCACAGTGGCAATTATGGCAGTTCCTTGCACCCGGACATCCTGAACGCTTGGAGGCAGCCCGGAGACATTACCAATGTGCCCCGAATGGAGAACGGAAACCCCAACTTGGTCAGGACCGCTTCGGAACGATTTTTGACGGATGCGTCTTTCTGGGTGCTCAGAAACTTAAATCTTGGGTACAGTTTTGACAGCAGGCTCACCGAGCCCTTGGGCTTGGACAACCTGAGACTCTCGGTCATCGGGGAAAACCTCTATACCAAAACGGCCCGAACAGGACTGAATCCGCAGTTTGAATTGGACGGCACACCCAGTGGAAACGATTTTGGCCCGCCAAGAATTCTTTCCATTGGCCTGAACGTAGCATTTTAATCAATTTAAAATACACAGAAGATGTTAAGAACTATAAAATACACCTTACTGGCAATAGTAGCTATTACAGTAATGTCCTGCGAAGAAGAATTCCTGGACACCAAGCCAACGGACGCCATCTCGGCCGCGGATGCCCTGGCCAACGAAAACAACATGCAGTTGGTGCTGAACGGGCTGCACCGCGGTCTGTACTCCCAATCCCAGACCATTTTCCCTGGTGGCAGCACGCAAAGGGCCGGAAACCATTATTGGGTTCCTTTGGGAGACAACCTTACCGGGGGAATCATCCATTCTGCCAACGCCAACAACCTGGGCTGGAGAACCGAGATGCAGTGGAATTCACATACTTTGAACACCTCTTTGACCACGGAGCTTCTTTGGTACCACCGTTATAACATCATTGCGGGGTCCAACTTGCTGATCAACAGGATTGCCGAAGGGGATTTGGCCGCATCGCCAAAACTGAACGAGATTTTAGGTCAGGCCCATACGTACCGCGCATATGCCTATCTTTCCTTGGTGCAGCACTACGCCCGGGGCTACCTCATTGGCAACCCGGCTTCAGATCCCGGAGTACCCCTTTTGTTCTCCTCTGAATCCCCTTTTACCAGTGAACCCCGATCTACCGTTCAGGAGATCTATGACCAAATTTTCATTGATCTAAATGCAGCGATCGCCGCTTTTGAAAACGCCAGCGCCAGACCGGGGGGCACCGCCGGAAAGTCGCAGTTGAACATTGACGTGGCCTATGGCCTCTTGGCCAGGGCCGCACTCTCCACAGGCGATTGGCAGACTGCCGCCGATGCCGCGGTGATGGCCAGACAGGACTACCCGATCATGGGAGAGGAAGATTGGAAAGCAGGCTTTAACACCAATGACCTCCCGGAAGTGATCTGGGGCAGCAATGTCATCGCTGCGGAGACCACTTTTTTCCGCTCCTATTTTTACTTGGCCAGCAACACCTTTAACGGCAGCCAGATCAGGAATAACCCAAAAATTGCCGACAGGAGGTTGGTGGATGCCATTCCGGACACGGATTACCGCAAGGATGTGTTCATTATAGACGCCCCAAACACCAACTCTTCCGCAGCCAACGGCCAAGGAGGGTTTGGCAACGACCCCAATTATACGGACGAGGCTGCCTTTAATGCCAGAAGGGCAGAGATAAACGCCACCTACGGCATTACCAACCGCTTTAACCAACATCCCTACATGCACTTTAAGCTCAAGAACAAAAACCCAGGCTCCATTGATCCGGATGACGTTATTTACATGCGCTCTTCCGAGATGTACCTCATTGAGGCGGAAGCCAAGGCAATGATGGGCGATATTGCCGGGGCACAAGATGCACTTAGGCCCTTGGGGGAAGAACGTGACAGCGCCTATGATGTTACTGCCTTCAATACCCAAGAATCCTTGATGGAGCACATTAAGTTCCAGCGTCGCCTGGAGCTTTGGGGCGAAGGCTTCGGATACACGGACCACATCCGTTGGGACGAAGGCATCGACCATGCCGCGAATGGCGGCTCTGGGGCCTCGGAAGTACTCTATCAAGAGGCCTACCAAGTGGACAGGCCTTCCATTAATGACGATTGGATCTTTAAGATTCCGTTGGCGGAAATTGATGCCAACCCGAACATATCGCCCTCCGACCAAAATTAAGGCCAGGAGGTCGCCATAAATTCCCAAAACGACCTGTCCATATCATGGTAACAGTTAAAAAGCCGCCCGATGGCCATCGGGCGGCTTTTTTTATGCCCCGGCCTGCCGGTGCTGGACCAGCCCTACGGTGGGGCATGCCCCCTTATACCAGTTCTTGTTTGAAATGCAGCCATAGAAATGGAATTGTTTTTTTAGTCTGCGAAAAAGAAAAATCAGGCATGGCCGAGCTAAGGCCTATTTTTATGTTGAAGTAGGGCGTAAAAAGAAACCATTTATCGGCATATTTTCAATTGGGGAATGGTATTACTCCTCGTAATTGGCCCCGATGGCATCGAGCACCTCTAGAAAGATGTGGAACTTGGACGTGTCCAACCCGCGCACCGCCCGTTTCCTCAGGGCCACGGCATGGGGGGCCACCGCTGCGATGACCTCATTGCCCGCTGGGGTCAACTCCAGTTTAAAGCGCTTTTTGTCGCCCTTGAAGCGTTTCTTCTTGATCCAACCCTTCCGTTCCAACCCACCAATGACCCGGGAGGTGGTGGCGCGGTTCCGGAAATTGGACCGTACAATGGCCGCTTGGGAGGCCTCCGCTCCCAATTGGTGAATGCGGTAGAGCACCACCCATTGTTCAATGGTCAGTTCCAGGCCCAGTTCCCGAAAGGTGCGCAGATAGGCATCCTGCACCTTGCGCAGCACCAGGTCCAGGTGCAACCCAATGCCCGAGATGTGATCGATCTGATTCAACATTTGCCCTTGTTTGTCGGTTGTAAGAAAATATGGAGCGCAAACCACCGGGGCAAAGGTGGTTCTGCCCGGACGAACATTCAGTTTTAACGAAAATTTATCGCCCCAAAACCAAATCCCCCGCAAAAATACTTATTTTTGTTGCATTAACAACAATAAAGTTTTCCATCATCCTAAATCCCAAGAAATATGTCAACGACCACCCTACCCAAATTGCACGAGAAGGCCAAGGACTTCATGCCCATAAACGGCACCGATTACATTGAGCTTTATGTGGGCAACTCCAAACAGGCCGCGCATTTCTACAAATCTGCCTTTGGCTTTCAGTCCTACGCCTACGCCGGCCTCCAAACCGGGCTCAAGGACCGGGAAAGCTATGTGGTGGTACAGGACAAGATCCGTCTGGTGCTCACCTCGCCCCTAAAGAGCGGAACGGAAATAGGCCAGCACATAGACCGCCACGGAGACGGGGTAAAAGTGGTGGCCCTCTGGGTGGACGATGCCACCAAGGCCTACGAAACGGCGATGGAAAAAGGGGCCAAATCCTATATGGAGCCCGTGACCGAAGAAGATGGGGCGGGCAAGGTGGTGCGCGCCGGCATACACACCTACGGTGAAACGGTGCACGTTTTTGTGGAACGCAAAGACTACAAGGGCACTTTTCTGCCCGGCTACACCAAATGGGAGACCCCGGATTACAACCCGGCGCCCACCGGACTCAAATACGTGGACCATATGGTGGGCAACGTAGGGTGGGACCGGATGAACCACTGGGTGCAATTCTACGAAAACGTAATGGGCTTTGTGAACATCCTGTCCTTTGACGACAAGGACATCTCCACCGAGTACACGGCCTTGATGAGCAAGGTGATGAGCAACGGCAACGGCCGGATCAAGTTCCCCATAAACGAGCCCGCCGAGGGGGCAAAAAAATCTCAGGTGGAAGAGTACCTGGATTTTTACGAAGGCGAAGGGGTACAGCACATTGCCGTGGCCACGGACGACATCATTAAAACCGTGCGCGAGCTGCGAAGCAGGGGCATTGAGTTTTTGAGCATTCCGGATGCCTATTATGATGCGGTGACCGATCGCGTAGGAAAAATTGATGAGGACATTGCCCCCTTGAAAGAACTGGGCATCTTGGTAGATCGCGATGATGAGGGCTACCTCTTGCAGATCTTTACCCGCCCCATTGAACCCAGGCCCACCATGTTCTTTGAAATTATTCAGAGAAAGGGCGCACAGTCCTTTGGAAAAGGTAACTTTAAGGCGCTCTTTGAAGCCATTGAACTGGAACAACAGAAAAGGGGAACCTTACATTGAGCTTGGTTGGGAGTGATGCCCGCCGCCTTGATAAGGTCACGGCACAGCTGCCCCCATAACATTTAACACATTGAAAGAACATGCCCATCTATCACAAACTTGGTCGGTTTCCACAAAAACGGCACACCCAATTCCGTAAGCCGGACGGCAACCTCTATTACGAGCAGTTGTTCGGCACCATAGGCTTTGACGGGATGTCTTCCCTGCTCTACCACGTGCACCGGCCCACCCAGGTAAAAGAGATCGCCACCGCGATGGACGTGCGCCCAAAAATTGCCGAGGCCAAGCACATAAAGTCCAGAAAGCTCAAGGGCTTTGAAGTGGCGCCCAAGGACGACTTCCTGGAAGCCAGGGAACCCATGATGGTGAACAACGATGTGCACATTGGCCTGGCGGCACCCAAAAAATCGACCACCTCCTATTTTTACAAAAATGCCGATGCCGATGAGATGCTCTTTATCCACAGGGGCACCGGCACCCTGCGCACTTTTCTGGGCAACATCCCCTTTGAGTACGGAGACTACCTCATTGTTCCCAGGGGCATGATCTACCAAATGGAGTTTGACACCGAGGACAACCGCATCCTCTATGCCGAATCCTTTCACCCCATATACACCCCCAAGCGCTACCGCAATTGGTTTGGGCAGTTGTTGGAACATTCGCCATTCTGTGAGCGCGACTATAAACTGCCGCAAGACCTGGAGACCCATGACCAAATAGGGGAGTTTACCATAAAAATAAAAAAACAGGGCATGCTGCACCACTTGGTCTATGCCACCCACCCTTTTGATGTGGTGGGCTGGGACGGCTACAATTATCCCTATGGGTTCTCCATACACAACTTTGAGCCCATTACGGGCCGGGTGCACCAACCGCCCCCGGTGCACCAAACCTTTGAGACCAGCGCCTTTGTCATCTGCTCTTTCTGCCCCAGGTTATATGACTACCACCCCAAATCCATCCCGGCACCCTACAACCACAGCAACATAGATTCCGATGAGATGCTGTACTATGTGGATGGGGATTTCATGAGCAGAACGGGCATAGGGCCAGGGTACATCTCCCTGCACCCGGCGGGCATTCCGCACGGGCCGCATCCCGGCACCTACGAGGCCAGCATAGGCAAGACCAAGACGGAGGAACTCGCCGTCATGATCGATACCTTTAAACCGCTTCAACTTACGGAAAACGCCTTGAAAATTGACGATGGCACCTACCATACCTCTTGGCTGGAAAAGCCAAAAAATCCGTAGTCAATAGATTGGCGGTGCCCTTTTTTCCACCTTCAAAATTCAATTCAACAAAAAAATGAAGACGGGTGGCCTTACCCCTACCCACCTCTTAAAAACCCAAATGCATGATCATTGATATCCCCGAGCAGTCCGATTTCTCCATTCACAACCTGCCCTTTGGCATTTTTTCTTCCCAAGGGAGGGCCCCCAGGGCGGGCATTGCCGTGGGCGAGCACATCCTGGACTTGGCGGCCCTGGCCGAGCTGGACGTCTTTGCCTTCAATACCGCCGTACTGGAAAAAGATACACTGAACGACTTTATTGCCCTGGGAAAGGAGATCACCACCAAGGTACGCACCGATGTGCAGCAGTGGCTACAGGACAACAACTCCGTGCTTGCCGGAAACCCGCAGCTCTTCGTGACCCAAAAGGAGGCCCGGATGCACCTGCCGGTGAGCATTGGCGACTATACCGATTTCTATTCCAGCATGGAGCATGCCACCAACGTGGGCAAGATGTTCCGGGACCCCGAAAATGCCCTGCTGCCCAATTGGAAGCACATTCCCGTGGGCTACCACGGGCGGGCCAGCTCCATTGTGGTGAGCGGAACTCCGTTTCACCGGCCCAAGGGACAGACCTTGCCCAACGGGGCCGATCAACCGGTATTTGGCCCCAGCCAAAGATTGGACTTTGAACTGGAAATGGGCTTTATCACCGGAAAGGCAAACCCCCTGGGGAGCAGCATTGACACGGACCATGCAGAGGAGCACATCTTTGGGATGGTTTTGTTGAACGATTGGTCTGCCCGGGACATACAGAAATGGGAATATGTGCCCTTGGGCCCGTTCTTGGCGAAAAATTTCGTCTCCCACATCTCGCCCTGGATCGTGACCTTGGAAGCCCTGGAACCCTTCAGGACCCAAGGGCCGGAACAAGACCCGGAGGTACTTCCCTACCTGCGGTACCAAGGCGCCAGGAATTATGACATTGCGCTGGAAGTGGGCATTGCCCCGGACGGCGCCGCCGAGACCACGGTGTGCCGCTCCAATTTTAAGTTCATGTACTGGAACATGGCCCAACAGCTGGCCCACCACAGCGTAAACGGCTGCAACGTACAGATTGGCGACCTCTACGGCTCCGGCACCATTTCCGGAAAGGAAGCCGATTCCTATGGCTCCATGCTGGAACTGGCCTGGATGGGCACCAAGCCCCTGACCATGGCAGACGGCAGCCAACGCAAGTTCATTGCGGACGGGGATACGGTGACCCTTCGCGGCTTTGCCCAAAAAGAGGGAAAACGCGTGGGTTTCGGGGAAGCATCGGCAAAAGTCCTTCCGGCCCAACCTTGAACGGCAAACCCCTTACACGCCTAACCAAGCATCATTAACCCAATAGAAACCCGAACCCGTGACAAAGACCCTAGACCCGGCCCAGCTCCCGCAGCCCCAACTGCACAGCATCTTGCTCACCGCCGTGGCGCCCAGGCCCATTTGCTTTGCCAGCACCATGGATGCCCAGGGCCGTGTGAACCTGAGCCCCTTCAGCTATTTCAACGTCTTTAGTTCCAATCCGCCCATTTTGGTGTTCTCTCCCGCCCGTAGCGGACGCGACAATAGCCTGAAGCACTCCCACGAAAATGTAAAGGAAGTACCGGAGGTGGTGATCAATGTGGTGAACCACCCCATCGTGGAACAGATGTCCTTGGCCAGCACGGCCTACGCCAAGGGGGTGAACGAATTTGTGAAAGCGGGCTTTACCGAGGTCAAGAGCGACCTGGTGGGCCCTCCCCGGGTGGGCGAGGCCCCTGTGGCCTTTGAATGTAAGGTAACAGACATCATTGAACTGGCCCATACGCCGGGAGCCGGAAACCTTATTCTGTGCGAAGTGCTCCGCATACACATCAACGAGCGGTACATGACCCACAATGCCCTGGACACCCAAAAACTGGACCTGGTGGGCCGTATGGGCGGCAGCTGGTACACGCGCTCCAGCGGCACCTCCCTTTTTGAGATCCCCAAACCCATTAAAAACCTCGGGGTTGGCGTGGATGCCCTGCCAAAATCGGTACGGGAGAGCACCGTGCTCACCGGGAACAACCTGGGGCGCCTGGGCAACCTGGAGGCCCTGCCCACTCCTGAAGCCGTGGCCCAAACGGCCCAGCGGGAAGACGTCAAGGCCAGACTGGAAAACGGCATGGCCAAAGGTACCGATGTGCAAACGGAGCTGCACCTATTGGCCCAGCAACGGCTGGAAGAGGGAGACACCGAACTGGCCATGGCCATCTTAATGTACAGCAACACCTTACAGAAATGAAGGATATCAAAAGCATATTCAAACCCTATCTACAGCCCAGGGAGGTCTATAAAGGTGGAAAAAACATACCTTCCGGCACCACCAAAATCCATAAACTGTCCAGCAACGAAAACCCCTTGGGCACTTCCCCCAAGGCCATTGCGGCACTGAAAAAGGCAGCGGACCAGCTGCACTTCTACCCCGACCAGACCGATGTTAGGCTGCGGGAGGCCCTGGTGGCCGATTTCAATGCTGAACTTACGGCCGATCAGTTCCTTTGCGGCAACAGCGGGTCCGAAATCTTGGACATGCTGCTACGGGCCTTTGTGAAGGAGGGCGATGAGGTCATTTACTCCAACCCCTGTTTTTTGCCCTATTCCGTTTTTTCAAGATGGTACGGGGCCACCCCGGTGGACGTGCCCCTGACCGCCCCGGACTACGAGCTGGATGTGGCGGGGATTTTAAATGCCATTGGACCCAAAACAAAGATCGTTTTTCTCACCAGTCCCAACAACCCCACGGGAACGTACATCCCCAAAGCGGTGCTGGATGCCTTTTTTGAAAAGGTGCCCAAGAACGTGCTGGTGGTCTTTGATGAGGTGTACCGGCATTTTGCCGATGCCGAGGACTATGTGGCCGCCCTACCCTATGTGCAAAAGGGATATCCCGTGGTGGCCGTGAACAGCTTTTCCAAAACCTATGGTTTGGCCGGCCAACGCATTGGCTACTGCTACACCACTGGGGTCATTGCCCAATATTTAAGGCAGATACAGAAACCCTTCCTCTTGCCCCTGACCTCCCTGGAAGCGGGCATAGGGGCGCTGGCCGACACGGACTTTGTGGCCCGGACGGTGCGCACCGTGCACAGTGGCAGGTCATTTTTGGAAAAGGCCTTTGCCCGTTTGGACATTACCTATTGGCCCACCCAGGGAAATTTTTTCATCATTGACCCGCCCCTGCCGGAACTGGAATTCACCGATGCCCTGATGGAGCACGGCGTCATGGTGCGCCCCGTCTCCCAATTTGGCGCACCGGGCAAGGTGCGCATTAGCATTGGTACGGAAGCCGCCAACACCGCCTTGGTCAGGGCCCTGGAAAAGATGTTGCACCATGGCGCCACCCCCTGATAACGGGCTCCCCACAAAGGCGGTTTGCCCATTTAACAAAAAGAGGTATAGAGGTCAGTAGATAGTTACCTATTTTAAATCGAGTTGATAGCCTAAATGTCAGGCTGAGCGCCCGCCTGAATGGTAGTCGAGGCAGGCAGTCGAAGTCTTCCTTGGCTGGCAAATGGTTCTCTCCCGAAATTTCGGGAGCGCTCGAACCGACAATGGTAAAAATTATTAACCGTATTATAATCAAATAATTACCTTGTTTGATGGATAAGTATTTATCTACTGACCTCTAAAGAGGTAATTAGAAATCCAGAGGCTGATCGGAATGCCAAGCAGGGATTGCACCGCAGGGGTGTTTCGCAGATGGATGGACAATAAAAAAAGTCCGCCGTTTGGGCGGACTTCAGTTTTTAGAGCAAAAATGAAAGGAGTGCTACTGTCTGGTAAAGACCAGTTCACCGGCTTCATCAAACTCATCAATTTCCAGGTCGGCGGCATTGATGCGCATCTCCGCCCCGTCAATGTTCACCCTGGTACTGATGGTCTCACCGTTCTCATCCAAAATGCTCAACACACTTCCATCAAAGGTATAGGTGCTGTTCTCCACATCAGATTCCGTGGGACAAGGCACATCCAAGCCTGTGGCAGTGGCATTGATTTCCAGATAGGCGCCAGAACTTCTGGCCACCACAGTACCATCTTCATTGAACTGTAGGTTTATGATGTAACAATCCCGCGACGCCAAATTTCTGATGATCTGCTGGCCAAACCGGGCGTCGTCACTGGCATCGAATCCATTGAGGGCAAAATCCGTGACCACCCAAGTGCCCACAATGGCATTGGTGTCCGTTTCATTCTCCCCATCCGTGCTGCATGAGGCAAACGTGAGCATTCCCAAGCTTAGGATAACTATTAATTTTCGCATAAGGCTGTTTTAATGGGTTTTGGATGTAAACGTCAAAAAAGGACATTTATTACAATTCCGTCACCGTGCACCCCTGGCAAGCGCCGCACAGCACACCAGGGGCCCGGCCACCCGAAGCCAAAAAAAAACCAACTTGGCCCCATGGAGACCAGAAACTAGGAAACGGGGCATGGCCCACAAAAGCCCCTTTGGCAGGCACCCCGCCCCACCCCTGTTCCAAAGGGCAAAAATTGAAAATATTAAGAAACAGGCGTTTGTAATTAAACATTATAATTGTACATTTGCAGCCCCTTTGCGGGGAACGATAGATTAACAGCAAAAAATAAGCAGTAGTGGATACATTGAGTTATAAGACTGTTTCGGCCAACAAAGCCTCCGTGAACAAGGAATGGCTTTTGGTAAATGCGGAGGGCGAGACCCTGGGACGCATGGCTTCCAAAGTGGCCAAATTATTAAGGGGCAAGCACAAGCCCAATTTTACCCCGCACGTGGACTGTGGTGACAATGTGGTGGTCATCAATGCCGAAAAAATAGTGCTCACGGGCAACAAATGGTCGGACAAGGAGTATCTTCGCTACACGGGCTATCCCGGCGGCCAACGTTCCACCTCGGTGAAGGAGCTCTTGGAGAAGAAGCCCGAGGCCATTGTGGAGCGCGCCATAAAAGGCATGCTGCCCAAGAACAGATTGGGGGCCGACCTTTTCAGAAACCTTAAAGTGTACGCCGGGCCCGATCACGGACAGGAAGCACAAAAGCCCAAGGCCATTAACCTAAAAGACCTGAAATAAGATGGAAACGATTCATAAAATTGGTAGGAGAAAAACTGCAGTTGCCCGTGTTTATGTCACTACTGGCACCGGCAACATCACCATAAACAACAAAAAACTGGCCGAGTACTTTCCAACGGCCACGTTGCAGTACAAAGTGAACCAGCCGTTCACCCTAACGGACAACGATACCAATTTTGATGTGAATGCCAAAGTGTACGGCGGCGGCATCACAGGTCAGGCAGAGGCCATTAGACTGGCCCTTTCCCGTGCCTTGGTGGAAGTGGATGCAGAGCACCGCAGCACACTGAAACCAGAGGGCCTGCTCACCAGGGACCCCCGTATGGTGGAACGCAAGAAATACGGACAAAAGAAAGCCCGTAAGAAATTCCAGTTCTCCAAACGTTAAAACAGACATCCGGGGCATTCCCTATGCCGAATGCCCTTTATTTTTTCTAACCAAGTTCCTTGAAAGCCCCATTCAAAAAGGGCACTTAAAAAACCTTTCTGCCCACCAATGGGCGTAAAAAGGTTGCCTTGGGAGTCCATCCCGGGGCAAATTAGTTTAGCATCTAAATGATGGAGGCCACGGGCCATGCCCGCTACCACTTCAGCATTGCTATTTCAAAAGAACGTAAACTAAATTTAAAATGGCGAAAGTCGAAGTAAAACAATTATTGGAAGCAGGTGTGCATTTTGGCCACCTTACAAGGAAATGGAATCCGAACATGGCGCCCTACATCTACATGGAGCGCAACGGGATTCACGTCATCAACCTTTACAAAACCGTCGCAAAGATGGAAGAGGCCAACGAGGCCTTGAAAAAAATTGCCGCCTCTGGCCGTAAGATCCTCTTTGTGGCCACCAAAAAACAGGCAAAGGACATTGTGGCCGAAAAAGCGTCCAGTGTAAACATGCCCTATATCACCGAGCGCTGGCCAGGAGGCATGCTCACCAACTTTGTCACCATTAGAAGGGCTGTTAAGAAAATGGCGTCCATTGACCGAATGAAGAAGGACGGCACCTTTTTGACCCTTTCCAAAAAAGAACGCCTGCAGGTAGATCGCCTTAGGGCCAAATTGGAAAAGAACCTAGGTTCCATTTCTGAAATGAGCCGCCTTCCCGGAGCACTCTTCATTGTGGACACGATGCGCGAGCACATTGCCGTGAAAGAGGCCCAAAAATTGAACATCCCCATTTTTGCGATGGTCGATACCAATTCGGATCCCAGGGACGTGGATTTCCTCATCCCCTCCAATGACGATGCCTCCAAATCCATAGACATCATCATGAGCCAAGTGGCCGCGGCCGTTGCCGAAGGGCTAAGCGAGCGCAAAGCGGAGAAGCAAGGCGAGAAGGAAGGACAAGAGGAAGCACCACAGGCAGCGGAAAAAGAGGCAACGAAAGCTCCGGAACCCACTCCTGAAACCGTTGAAACAAAAGCCCCTCCCGTAGTGGCCAAGACCACGGAGAACGAAGTAAAGGTGGAAGCGGTCAAGGAAGCTGTGGCCGAAGCGCCCAAAAGCGAAGAGGCCCCAGCCCCCAAGACCAAGACCAAGAAAAAAGCGTCTGCCGGAGACGACCTGACCAAGATCGAAGGTGTGGGACCCAAAGCCGCCGAGGCCTTGTCCGCCGCCGGACTGGACACCTTTGCCAAGGTGGCCGAGGCCGAGGCCGACAAGATGAAGGAAATCCTGACCGAAGCCAGCTCCCGAATGGCGCATTTGGACCCCACCTCGTGGGCCAAGCAAGCCAAAATGGCCGCCGATGGAAAATGGGAGGAGCTAAAAGAGTGGCAAGACAGCGTTAAGGGAGGTGTGGAATAAGACGCACTGGAAAGAAGTAAACACAAGCTATAAAGGTTCGCCACGGGCGACATAAAATATTGTAATTATGGCAAAGATATCAGCCGCAGAAGTAAACAAGTTAAGGAAGACCACCGGTGCAGGAATGATGGACTGCAAAAAAGCCTTGGTGGAAGCCGAAGGTGATTTTGACAAAGCAATAGAAATACTGCGCAAAAAAGGACAGAAAGTGGCCGCCAAAAGGGCAGACAGGGATTCTTCCGAAGGAGCCGCCATTGCCAAAGTGAGCGATGACAATACCCAAGGCGTGATCATCTCCCTGAACTGTGAGACCGATTTTGTGGCCAAGAACGACAGCTTTGTAACCCTGGCCAATGACCTGGCCGCCCTGGCATTGGGCCACGACAGCAAAGAAGCCTTTCTCAACGCCGACTTCAATGGTATGACCGTTCAGGAAAAATTGACCGAACAAACCGGTGTCATTGGGGAAAAAATAGAGATCGGGGGCTTTGAGACCTTGAAGGCGCCCTTTGTGGGCTCTTACATCCATGCAGGAAACAAGATCGCCGTGCTCACGGGCCTTTCAAAGGCCGTGAACGGTGCGGCCGAGGCCGCCAAGGATGTGGCGATGCAGGCGGCAGCGATGAACCCCGTGGCCCTCAACGAGGATGGCGTGGACCAGAGCGTGATCGACAAGGAGATAGAGATCGCCAAGGACCAATTGCGCCAAGAAGGCAAACCCGAGGCCATGTTGGACAATATTGCCAAGGGAAAACTGAAGCGGTTCTTCAAGGACAATACCCTGGTGAACCAAGACTTCATCAAGGACAGCAAACAAAGTGTGGCCCAATATGTTAAATCCGTGGACGCCGATCTAGAGGTCACCGGCTTTAAACGAGTGGCCCTGGGATAAGCAACTTCAAGGAAAAACACACCGAACACCCGTACTTTGTGCGGGTGTTTTTTTTGTGTGAAAACTTTTTTCTGAACCCCGTACGGCAATTATTTGATATAGCCACAAATCCCCATAAAACCAAGACGTTTGCAATTGAGTCGACCCCCTGGGTGGGGCCAGATGCCCCCGCCGACAAGGCGACCACACGGGATGCTGAAACATTGCCGTGCCCGCGTGCCAGATACAGGCACCGGCCGTTGGTTGGGCCAAAATTGGAAAATGGTCTCATCGAGGCCACCCCTTTCCCTCTTTCCCAGGCCAGACTTTGGAATGCCAAAGGTCTCCCAAGGACCATTTTGCCCCTTTAAACCAAGGTTGCCACGCTATGGCACCAAACAGAACACACCTTCCGGACCCGCCCTCGCGGCGAACACGCCCGACCCCTGTTGCACCGGACCCAAGACCGCAAACGCCAACCAATACGGAGGTAATGCCGCACTCCCCCATTTCCTTGGTCCCGCCATGGAATATTTTCATTATTTTTGGGGCAGAAAACATGATGTATGCGATACAAAAGAATCCTCCTTAAACTCAGTGGCGAAGCCCTGATGGGCGAAAAGCAATACGGAATAGACCCGAAGCGCCTGGCCGAATATGCCGAAGAAATAAAAAAAGTGGCCGATCAAGGCATCCAGGTGGCCATTGTCATTGGAGGTGGCAACATCTTTAGGGGCGTTGCCGGAGCCGCCACGGGGATGGATCGTGTACAAGGGGACCACATGGGGATGCTGGCCACCGTGATCAATGGTCTGGCCCTACAAAGTGCCCTGGAGATGCTTGAGGTACAGACCCGATTGCAATCGGCCATTGCCATCAATGAAGTGGCCGAACCCTTCATTAGGAGGAGGGCCATACGGCATTTGGAGAAGGGGCGCGTGGTGATCTTTGGCGGCGGAACCGGAAATCCCTATTTTACCACGGACAGTGCGGCCGTGCTCAGGGCCATAGAAATCGAGGCAGATGTTATCTTAAAAGGCACCCGTGTGGACGGTATCTACACCTCCGATCCCGAGAAGGACGAAAACGCGACAAAGTTTGATACCATCACCTTTGCCGATGTCCTCAACAAAGGACTAAAGGTCATGGACACCACCGCCTTTACCCTGAGCCAGGAAAATGAACTGCCCATTGTGGTCTTTGACATGAACAAAAAGGGAAATTTGCTCAAGATCATCTCCGGGGAAACCATAGGCACCACGGTAAACATCTAATGAACTGAGCACCCCAATGACCTTATTACTATTTTAAACCAATTACGATGAACGAAGAGGTTGATTTTATTCTGGACGCGGCCAAAGAGAGCATGCAGGCCGCCATTGACCATTTGGAGCGCGAATTTCTAAAAATACGTGCCGGAAAGGCCAGCCCGGCCATGCTCTCTTCCGTGATGGTGGAGTACTATGGCTCACTGACGCCCCTGTCCCAGGTGGCCAATGTGAACACCCCGGACGGACGCACCCTTACCGTGCAACCCTGGGAGAAAGCCATGCTGGCCGAAATTGAAAAGGCCATTATGAACGCCAATCTGGGCTTTAACCCAATGAACAACGGGGAAACGGTGATCATCAACGTACCCCCTTTAACGGAAGAACGAAGAATACAGTTGGCCAAACAGGCCAAGGCGGCCGCCGAGCATGCCAAAGTGGGCGTGCGCAGTGCCCGCCAGGATGCCAACAAGGAAATCAAGGACCTGGACGTCTCCGAAGACCTTCAAAAAAATGCCACGGTGGATGTGCAGGAGCTCACGGACACCTACATAAAAAAAATAGACGATTTTCTAGAGGCCAAGGAAGCGGAGATCATGAAAGTCTAAGACAACAAAGTACCCTCCAAAAAAAAGGCGATCGCAAGGTCGCCTTTTTTGTGTTCCCAGGCATTTTGAGCCCCTGCCCTAGGTACACTTAGGCCCATTGATTACCTTTGCACCGCTTTTAAGACCAGACATGGTAAAAAAATTGACCGAGGGCTTTTGGCCGGCCGTGGCCGGCATTATTTTACGGAACAGGATCATCATCCTCCTCTTGGTGGCCGCCGTAACCGTATTTTTGGCACTGCAGTGGGAAAACATGCGTTTTTCCAATTCCCAGGCCAACCTACTGCCGGATGACCACCCCATCAACCTGGAATACCAATCGTTTTTAAGGCAATTTGGCGAGGAGGGCAATGCCGTGGTCTTTGCCATTAAGGACACGGCCCTGTTCCAGCCCAAGAACTTTAACCGCTGGAACAAGCTCAGCAAACAACTGGGTGCCTTTCCCGAGGTGGACTTTGTGCTTTCCCTGGACAATCTCCAGGAACTGAAAAAGGACAATGAAAAACAGGAATTTGTACTAAAGCCCCTGATCAAAGGCACCCCGGAGAACCGGGCAGCGGTGGACAGCATCACCAACCACCTCTTCCAGAACCTTCCCTTTTACGAAAACCTCCTCTTTAACAAGGAGACCGGCACCATCAGGACCGTGATGTACATGGACAAGGACATTGTGAACACCTCGGTGCGCAAAGATTTCATCTTAAAGGACCTGGCCCATCTCATAGATCGCTTTGAGGACGAAACCGGTCTGGACGTGCGCGTATCGGGCATGCCCTACATCCGTACCATGAACTCCCAAAACATCATAGATGAGATCGGCAAGTTCATCCTGGCTGCCCTGGGGGTTACCTCCCTCATCTTCTTTTTCTTTTTCCGCAGTGTGCGGGCCACCTTCATCTCCATGTGCGTGGTGATCATTGGGGTCATGTGGGCCTTTGGTGTCTTGGGGCTGCTGCAGTATGAGATCACGGTGCTTACCGCCCTGATCCCGCCCCTTATCATTGTCATCGGTATTCCCAACTGCATCTTTCTCATCAACAAATACCAGCAGGAGGTAAAAAAACACGGCAACCAAGCCCTGTCCTTGCAACGGGTCATATCCAAGATCGGCAACGCCACCCTAATGACCAACATGACCACGGCATCGGGCTTTGCCACCTTTATCATTACGGACAGCAAACTGCTCAAGGAATTTGGGATTGTGGCCTCCATCAACATTTTGGGGATTTTTATCCTTTCGCTGCTGATCATTCCCATTGTGTACAGTTTTCTCTCCCTGCCCAAGACCCGCCATTTGAGGCACCTGAACAAAAAATGGATCGATGCCTTTGTGAGCTGGATGGAGAACATGGTGCGCCACAAGCGCATCTCGGTCTATGTGGTCTCGATCAGCCTCCTGGTTGTGAGCATCATTGGCATTTACCAAATAGAGATTTCAGGCAGTCCCATAGAGGACATGCCCAAAAAGGCGGCCTTTTTCAAGGATATCCGCTTCTTTGAATCGGAATTTGACGGCATCATGCCCGTGGAGATCGTGGTGGACACCAAAAACCCCAAAGGCGTGCTAAAACCGGCCACCCTAAAGCGAATGGACCGGCTAGGCGAGGTCATAGAGGACATTCCCGAGCTGTCCAAACCGGTGTCCGTGGTTAATCTGGTGAAATACTCCAAACAGGCCTTTTACAACGGCATACCCAAATACTACCAATTGCCCACCAGCCAGGAAAACACCTTTATCATGGACGTGGCCCGCAAATCTGCGGATAACGGCAACCTGTTGAAGAGCTTTGTGGACAGCACCGGCCAAGTGGCAAGGATCACCACCTTCATGCGCGATGTAAAGACGGACCGCATGGAGGCCGTAGAGGCCAGGCTGTTGGAGAACATCGGCAAAATTTTTCCGGAAGAACGGTACGCCGTCTATATGACGGGCAGCGCCCTGCTGTTCCTAAAGGGCACCAAGTACTTGGTGAAGAACCTGGTGATGTCCCTGGCCCTGGCCATTGGGCTCATAGCCCTCTTCATGGCCTATCTGTTCCGTTCCTTTAGAATGATCGTCATTTCCTTGATCCCCAATTTACTGCCCCTCTTGGTCACCGCCGGCGTCATGGGCTTTGTGGGGGTGCCCATTAAGCCCAGCACGATCTTGGTCTTTAGCATAGCCTTTGGCATTTCCGTGGACGACACCATACACTTTCTGGCCAAATACCGCCAAGAGCTCACGGCCAGCAAATGGCGCATAGAGCCATCGGTATATGCCGCCCTCCGGGAGACCGGGGTGAGCATGTTCTACACCTCCATTGTGCTCTTCTTTGGCTTTTCGGTCTTTGTCATCTCCAATTTTGGGGGTACCGTTGCCCTGGGCTCACTGGTATCGGCCACCTTGCTCTTTGCCATGCTGGCCAATCTCATCCTCCTGCCGTCCCTTTTGCTTTCCCTGGAGCGCAGCATTGCCAACAAGCAGGTGCTCAAGGAACCGCAGATAGACATCTTGCCCAAGGAAGGCGACAATGATGAGTGAACCCGGCCCAGGCCCTATTTTTGGGAAAGGGCCAACCGCTTTATGTAAGCAAAAAACTATCTTTGAACTTTTTAATCTTTGGATGTATGATGCAATCGACCTCAATAAAATCCCTGCTCAACAACAAGCCCCTGCAACAGGAAGTGACCGTGAACGGATGGGTGCGCACCTTTAGGAGCAACCGCTTCATAGCCCTTAACGATGGCTCTACCCTGAACAACGTACAATGTGTGGTGAATTTTGAGGACTTTGAAGAAGGCCTTTTAAAGCAGATCCATACGGGAGCGGCCCTAAAAGTAAGGGGCACCTTGGTGGAAAGCCAGGGCCGGGGACAGGAGGTGGAGATCATAGTGGGGAACATTGAAGTACTGGGCACCGCCGATCCCGAGACCTACCCCATACAGCCCAAAAAGCACAGTCTGGAATTTTTAAGGGAAAAGGCCCATTTGCGGGTGCGTACCAACACCTTTTCTGCCATCATGCGGGTGCGTTCTGCCCTGGCCTTTGCCATACACCAGTACTTTAGAAACAACGGCTTCTTCTATTTCCATGCCCCCATCATTACCGGCTCCGATGCCGAGGGCGCCGGCGAAATGTTCAAAGTGACCACCTTGGACATGAAGCACCCCCCTTTAACGGAAGATGGTGAGGTGGACCACAAGGCAGATTTCTTTGGAAAAGAGACCAACCTTACCGTTTCCGGCCAGCTGGAGGCAGAGGCCTATGCGATGGCCCTGGGCAAGGTGTACACCTTTGGCCCCACCTTTAGGGCAGAAAACTCGAACACCACGCGCCACCTGGCCGAATTTTGGATGATAGAGCCCGAAATGGCCTTTTATGACCTGGATGCCAATATGGATCTGGCAGAAGACTTTATAAAAGAGGTCATTGGATATGTGCTGGAGCACTGCCAGGAAGATCTGGCCTTTTTGGAAAAGCGCCTCATCGAGGAAGAAAAAGCGAAGCCCCAGGCAGAACGAAGCCCCATGCCGCTATTGGAGAAACTTAAGTTTGTTACCCAAAACAATTTTAAGCGGGTTACCTACACCGAGGCCATGGACATCCTAAAGAACAGCAAGCCCAACAAAAAGAAGAAGTTCCAGTTTCCCATTACGGATTGGGGCATGGACCTACAGAGCGAGCACGAGCGCTATTTGGTGGAAAAGCACTTTAAGTGCCCCGTGATCCTATTTGACTATCCCGCCAAGATAAAGGCCTTTTACATGCGCCTCAATGAGGACGGAAAAACCGTGCGCGCCATGGACATTCTCTTTCCCGGTATCGGGGAAATTGTGGGCGGCTCCCAACGGGAAGAGCGCTTGGACGTCTTAAAGCAAAAAATGGAAGCATTGGAGATCGATGAAAAGGAACTCTGGTGGTACCTTGACCTGAGAAAGTTTGGCACGGCAGCGCACAGTGGCTTCGGTCTGGGCTTTGAGCGCTTGGTGCTCTTTGCCACGGGCATGGGCAATATCCGGGATGTGATCCCCTTCCCGAGAACCCCCCAGAATGCCGAATTCTAAGATGATTTTCTTACTTTTATGAAGCGTTGACACAAGGCCATGCTAAAACAACACTTACAATTTAAACTCTCCCAAAAGCTATCGCCCCAGCAGATTCAGCTCATGAAGCTCATACAGCTGCCTACGCAGGTTTTTGAGCAGCGCCTAAAGCAGGAACTGGAGGAGAACCCGGCGCTGGAGACCGGTAAGGAAGCGTCCGAGACGCTGGAGGAGTTTGAGGAGACCTATGAAGAGGAAAACGACAGTGAGACCATTTCCGCGGAAGACATCAACATAGACGAATACCTGAGTGATGACGAGGTGCCGGACTACCGTACCCGGGCCAACAATTACAGTGCGGACGATGATGAAAAAAACGTGCCCTATGCCTCCGGCACCACCTTTAACCAATACCTCATTGATCAGCTCAATACGCGTTATCTCTCCGATGAGGAGTGGTTCATTGCCGAGTTTTTGGTGGGCAGCGTGGACGAGAGCGGCTACATACGCCGGCCCATTGCCGACATCATGGACGACCTGGCCTTTACCCAGAACATCTACACGAACGAGGCCACCATATTGAAAGTGCTGAAAATAGTGCAGGAACTGGATCCGCCCGGGGTTGGAGCCACCTCCCTGGAAGAGTGCCTGCTGATCCAATTAAGGCGAAAAGAGCCCTCACCCAGCATTGAACTGGCCACCACGCTGTTGGAGAAATCCTTTGAACAGTTTACCAAGAAGCACTATAAAAAGCTCATACAAAAGCACAACATCAGCGAAGAGGAGCTACGGGACGCCATAACGGAGATCGAAAGACTGAACCCCAAGCCAGGGGGATCCCATACGGGAAATATCCGGATGGTGGAGCACGTGGTGCCCGATTTTTCCATCCGTATCGTGGACGGGGAACTGGAACTGAGCCTTAACAGCAGAAATGCGCCCGAACTCCACGTTTCCCAAGAGTACAACAACATGCTCAAGGGCTACAAGGCCTCCAAGGACAAATCCAAGGCACAGAAGGAGACCGTGATGTTCATAAAACAGAAGTTAGACGCGGCAAAGTGGTTCATAGATGCCATAAGACAGCGGCAGCAAACGCTCTTCATTACCATGAACGCCATCATGCAGTACCAAAAGGAGTACTTTCTCACCGGGGACGAGCGCAACCTGAGGCCCATGATCCTAAAGGACATTGCCGATGAGATCGAAATGGATGTGAGCACCGTGAGCCGCGTGGCCAACAGCAAATATGTGGACACCCCCTATGGCACCAAGTTGATCAAGGATTTCTTTTCGGAGTCCATGAAGAACGATCAGGGTGAAGATGTCTCTACCCGGGAGATCAAAAAAATACTGGAAACCGTGATCAAGGAAGAGAGCAAAAAGAAACCCCTCACGGACGATAGGTTGGCCAAAATACTCAAGGAAAAAGGCTATCCCATCGCCCGGCGTACCGTGGCGAAGTACCGGGAGCAACTGGACATCCCCGTGGCCCGTTTAAGAAAGGAGATTTAATGGCAGCCTTCCCCAAAGTCGTTTCCTACATCTTCCATCCCCTCTTTACCCCTATGGCCGGCACGCTGGCCTACTTTCTCATTACCCCGAGATACAGCAGCCTATCCGTACAGGCGGGCAATCTGCTCCCCATCTTTATCCTTACGGTGATCATCCCCATCATTGTCTTCTTCATTTTGCGCAACATAGGCCTGGTGAGCTCCGTGTTCTTGCCGCGGCCCAAAGAAAGACGGTACCCCTTGTTCATCCATATCTGCTTGCTGGGCATGGTGCTGTACAAAGTAATTCCCAACAATTACGTGCCGGAACTCTATTTCTACTTTGTGGGCCTTATCGCGGCCGCCACGGCCTGTTTCATGCTGCTCTTGCTCAATCTAAAAGTGAGCCTGCACATGGCCGGCATAGGGGCCCTGTTCATGTACCTGGTGAACCTGAGCATACACTTTGAGATCAACATCATCATTGCGCTGAGCCTCTTTATGCTTTCCATTGGGGTGTTGGCCTCCGCCCGGCTCTATCTTGGCGCGCACAACAGGTTAGAGCTGATCATAGGCTTGTTTATAGGTCTTCTTTGCCAACTCCTTACCATACGGTATTGGTTGTAGGTCAAAAGGCATCTTTGTTTTCCCAACGCAAGGTGCAGGTCCGAGAGCCTTCGCAACGAACGAAAATAAGGTCCTAAACATAACCTTATCGAGGTTACCGGTGAAACAAGGACCAAAACCACATCTGCCAAACCCCGGATGTCACGGCCTTTCCAGATGGTGAAATGAAGTGCACATAGGGGAGGTACGCATCCCTTACAGAATGAAAAAGATCAACCCCACCCTGAGGGGCCGCAGCCCAACGGTTTCCCCATTGACCACAACATCAGGGCCAAAGATATCGTTGAGGCCGTAATAAAGGTGCACATTGAAGGTGTTGTAGCCCACATTGAGCTCCAGACCGTACTGAAAATCGGCCACGTCCGTATTGAAAAAGCTCTCCTTAAAGTCGGTCGTGACCAATTTGGAACGGGCCCCCAGCACATAGGCCAACCTGAGACCCGTATAGACACGCCAAAAGCGGTATTCCGTTCGGGTACTGTTGCGCCATCTAAACTGTATGGGCACGGCCAAGGTATGTGTTTCCACCTTGCTGCGGCGCACCTGCAGGCCGGGGTCCAGATCATAGGAAAACCCCCCATTGCTTTCACGCACCACCAAATTGGAATAATAGGTGTCCATTCCCAGTCCCAGACCTATGCCCAGTGCCTTGGTGCCGCGAACGTTTAGGGGAAGGTCTTTTATGAAGCCCGCCTGTAGCCCATAGGATAGGTTGCGCTGGGTCAGTTGGGACGGTGTGTTCCGCAAGAAATTATAGTTGACCCCGAAATAAAACTGGTCTTCAAAATAGCGGGCAGAAGGGCTTTCTTGGTCGATGTCCTGTGCCACCGCCCAACCGAAAATGGTGAAAAATAGGATAAACAAAAGACCCCTCATGACACAAAAGTAAGCAAATAAAAAGCGCCCCGAGGCTATCGGGGCGCTTCTAAGTTTGAAAAATGATCTTGTTTCTATTGCAAGTTCCTAAAGGCATCACCTTCATAGGTGGTATAGTTCACCTTGAGCGCGTTTACCTTTCTCAGTTCCTGTTTAATGTCTGAAATTAGGCCCATATTGGCGTTTTTGTCCACCTTGAGGGCAGTGGTCAGTACATTCTGAAGTTCCTGCGGCTTCTTGGCGCGTTCCATCAAAATATAATCGCCCACCTCGGAAGGATTGGCAAACTTGTCATTGAGCTGTATTTTTGGCTCTGTACCAAAGACCTTCTCATATTCTGCCGTGGGCTTTCCAACGTAGATGTAAATGACCCTGTCCTTCTTTTCCAGTTTCTTTATCTCGCTCGCGTTGGGTAGCACATTTTCCACTTTCAGGGAACTGTCTTTCATCACGGTTACCGTCATAAAGAAGAACAAAAGCATAAAAACAATGTCCGGAAGGGAGGCCGTGTTTACCGCTGGCACATCGCCCTCTTTCTTTTTTGCAAATTTTGACATGGCATCTATTTTTATGATTCGTTAATTGGTAGAGGTTTCGGCCTCGGACAATTTCTGTGGAAACAGGTCCTGGATGCGTTTTACCTTTTCCTTCAGTTCCTCTTTCACGTCCTTGGGGGTTTCAGGGTTCAGATACTCTGCCTCCATTTCCGTGAAATCCCGATTGAACAAGCGTTGGGCCTCACGGTTCCTGAGATCATTGTAGGCCCCGACCAGTTCGTTCTGCACCGTGATGTAGGTACTGTACTTGGTCTCACGGTCGTTCTTTAGGGAGATAATGGCCTTGCTAGGGTTGTCCGATGAGGAAGGATCCCGGGACCCCTGGCAATAGTTGCAATACTCGGGGCTGCCCTGTGGGGCCCCGCCATTGTCCAAAAAGGCAACTGCCTTTTCCCTAAGGCTGGTAAGCTCAATGAGCTCATCATCTGCCAACAACTGACCGTTCTTGTTAATGTTTACCTGGAAAATGTTCTTCTGTTTGATCACCACATCTTCCTCGGGCGGTTCAATGGGGGGCAACATTCTGTCCAATCCCGCATCTGTCTCAATGGTAGTGGTTACCAAGAAAAAGATGAGCAATAGGAAAGCTATGTCCGCCATGGAACCCGCGTTCACTTCTGGTGCTCCTGCTCTTCTAGCCATAGTGTCTGTTTTATTTACTGAATAAGTTCTTTATTCCCGGCAATATCATAAGCACAACGGCAGTGATGGTAAGAATAAAGAAAACGTTGAGCCCCATCCCGATGTTCTTGATGGTGCTCTCACTGGACATGGCCGCATAGTTGTCCGCTACGTCCGTTCCGCTGGAAAGTACGTAGGAGATACCAACCACCACCGCAAGACCCCCCAACACAAACAAGGTCTTCTTGAGCCCGGCAGGGTTGCTGAAAAGGTTTTTTACAGTGAAGAGCACTGCAGCGACAATGGCTACGCCCAACAAAAGGTACATGATCCAGAACATGGCGTTCAAGGGCCCACTTTGGGCGGCCTGTGCGGCGGGCATTTCGGCCTCGGGCAACAAATACCACATAATGGCACTGAGCACTCCCACGGCAATCAATCCTATTTTTAGAAACTTATGCATAATAACTAAGGTATTAAAGGGGTGCTACTTATTTTTTGTGATCCACCAACATATCGATCAAGGTAATGGAAGAATCTTCCATATCATTGACAATGCTGTCAATCTTGGCGATGATGTAATTGTAGAAAATCTGGAGGATAATGGCCGTGATCAGACCAAATACGGTCGTTAACAAGGCCACTTGGATATCGCCCGCAATCAGGGAGGCGCTCAAGTTGCCCACCGCACTAATTTTCTGGAAGGCCTGGATCATACCGATTACCGTACCCATGAACCCGAGCATGGGCGCAATGGCGATGAAGAGCGACAACCAGGAAACGTTTTTCTCCAACTGCCCCATCTGGACCCCGCCATAGGCCACAACGGCCTTTTCGGCAGACTCGATGCCCTCACCGGCCCGATCCAAACCTTGGTAGTAGATGGAAGCAACGGGGCCCTTGGTGTTTCGGCAAACCTCCTTGGCCGCCTCGACCCCACCAGAGGCCAGGGCATCTTCCACTTGCTGCTGCAGCTTGTTGGTGTTGGTGCTGGCCATATTTAGGTAAATGATGCGCTCAATGGCCACGGCCAGACCCAGGATCAAACACAAAAGAACAATACCCATAAAGCTTGCGCCCCCTTGGATGAACTGCTCCTTGAGCACTTGGGTAAACCCTTTCTCGGCCTCTGGGGCAGCGTCCTGAACCAACAAGGCCACGGCGGCCACCTTTGCACTTACCATATTTGTACCTGCTACAAATGCGCCGGCCACAGCCAGGCTTGGGAATAATTTTTTCATTTTTTTCAAACTTAAATTAGTTAGTTAATGTGGTTAAAGATAAAAAAAAAACAATACAAAGAAAGTAAAACTTCTTAGCAGAGAGGAAGGGATTCGAACCCTCGATACCCTTTTGGGGTATACACACTTTCCAGGCGTGCGCCTTCGACCACTCGGCCACCTCTCTATATTCCCTTTTTTTAAGGGTTGGCCAAATAACAAAAAAAATATTAGTTAAAGAAATTAAACCCGTTAATTTTGGTGCATTTCTCCACGTAAGGAAGTTTCAAAAACCGTTTTGAAGTGCCTTGGGTGCACTTCCGCACCCAACATGTACATGAGCTTGGCCACGGCGGCCTCCGTGGTAATGTCCTTTCCACTAATGAGTTGCAGTTGCTGCAGTTGGGTACTGGTCTCATACTGTCCCATCATGACACTGCCGCCAGAGCACTGGGTAACGTTCACAATGTGGATTCCGTTGGAAATGGCCTCCCGCAGCACCTCCACAAACCAGGAATCGGAGGGCGCATTGCCAGAACCATAGGTTTCCAGCACCAGGGCCTTGAGGCCTTTGGAGGACAGTACGCCCCTGAGCACCTGTTCCCCGATGCCGGGAAAGAGCTTCAGCACGGCCACATTGGTGTTTAGCTTTTTGTGCACCACCAAAGGCTTCCTCTTTTTTGGCGCCCACAGAAATTGGGAGAACACCTTGAGGTGCACCCCAGATTCCACGAGATGGGGATGGTTGAGCGAGGCGAAGGCCTCAAAGTGCTCGGCGTTGATCTTGGTGGTACGGTTGCCCCGGTACAGCTTGTACTCGAAATAGAGCCCCACCTCCCGGACCACGGGCCCGTTCTCGTTCTTTAGGGCCGCGATCTGTACCGCGGTGATCAGGTTTTCCTTGGCATCCGTTCTAAGATCGCCAATGGGCAGTTGGGAACCGGTGATGATCACGGGCTTCTGCAGGTTTTCCAATAGAAAACTGAGGGCAGAGGCGGTGTAGCTCATGGTATCGCTTCCGTGGAGCACCACAAAGCCGTCGTAGTGGTCATAACCCTGCTCGATCATGGTGGCAAGGCGCACCCAATCTTCCGGATGCATGTTGGAGGAGTCCAGCGGCACCTCGAAGGATGTGGCGTCTATCTGGCACTCCAATTGGTGCAGCTCGGGGATGCTCTCCAGCAGCCCCTTAAAATCGAAGGCCTTCAAGGCTCCGGAAGCATAGTCCTTTACCATGCCAATGGTGCCGCCGGTGTAAATGATCAAGATGTTGCTGTTTCCCGTTTTCAATCCATTTACGTTTTTAGAGGTGAGTATATTGTTGCCTATTTTGAATCGAGTTGATAGCCAGTATCTCAGGCTGGGTGCCCTCCTGAATGGTATTCAAGGCAGGAGGGCGCTGGAACTGACAACAGTAAAAATTTTTATTACAGGACAATCAAATAATTATCTTGATCAATGAATACATATTTATCTACCGCCTATTTACGTTTTGTTACACCCCAAACACCAACTTGGAATTCTGGGTGGTAATTTCGGCAATTTCCCCGGGTTCACGTCCGTACAACTCCGCCACCTTTTCCAGTACCTTCACGATGTGGCCGCTTTCATTGCGCTTGCCCCGATAGGGAACGGGGGCCAAATAGGGGGCATCGGTCTCCAGGACCAGGTGCTCCAGGCCCAATTGGCTCAAAAAGGCATCTATTTTACCGTTCTTGAAGGTGACCACCCCACCTATTCCCAGTTTCATGTTCAAGGCAATGGCCCGCTGGGCCTGTTCCAAAGTACCGGTAAAGCAATGGAAGATGCCAAAAAGGTCCGGACCCTTCTCGGCCTCCAACACCTCAAAAATTTCATCGAAGGCATCGCGGCAATGGATCACTATGGGCAGGCCATACTCCTTGGCCCATTTGATCTGGGTCCTGAAAGCCGTTTGCTGCAGCGCCAAGGTGCTTTTGTCCCAGTACAGATCAATGCCTATCTCCCCCACGGCATAAAAGGTGTGCTTGGCCAGCATCCCGCGCACGTGGTCCAGTTCGTCCGCAACGTTTTCCTTGACGTGGGTAGGGTGCAGCCCGGCCATAAGAAACACGTTCTCCGGGTAGTCCTTTTCCAAACGTAACATGGCATCGGTGTAGGTGGAATCTATGGCCGGCACAAAAAAACGTTTTACGCCCTGGTCCATGGCCTTCCCGATCATGGCATCGCGATCGTGATCAAAGGCCTCGCTGTACAGATGGGTGTGGGTATCCGTTATGGTCATACGGCAAAAATAGGGCTATCTTTGTAAAAAAAAGGATATGGCCTCGTTGAAAAAACTAATGAAAAAAAAGAACTACCATGCCCTGCCCCTGTTGCTCACGGCCACCAACCACTTTGAGATGAACGCCAGCATCAATGGGGTAAAAGGGAGGTTTATCCTGGACACCGGGGCAAGCAACACCTGCGTGGGCATGGACCGCATTGACCATTTTAAACTAAAGACCAAGGCCTCCAAAATAAAGGCGGCCGGTGCCGGGGCCACGGATATGGACACCCTGCTCTCCAAAAAGAACAAGCTGCGCATGGGCAAATGGAAAGCCAAAAAGGTGAAGCTGGTGCTTTTTGACCTTGCCCACGTAAACCAGGCCCTTACCAGCCACAATGCGATGCCGGTGGACGGCATAATCGGGGCCGACCTGCTAAAAGAGACCAAGGCCGTTATTGACTACGGGAAAAAAACGCTCTACCTCAAGAAACAATAGCGCCTTTGCAAGGCGCACCGAGCCTGCAACATACCCATGGCATTGCGGCGCCAATAAAACAAAGAAACCTTGTTGCCGCGAGACAACAAGGTTTTTTTGGGATACGGTCAAGGCCGGGTTACATTTCCAAGGCCTTTTTTACGTTGTTGTCCATCAAGAGCTCCTCCGGATTCTCCAGGGCCTCTTTGACGGCCACCAGGAAGCCCACAGATTCCTTCCCGTCTATGATGCGGTGATCGTAGGAAAGGGCCACGTACATGATCGGGGCCACGGCTATGGCACCGTCCCTGGCCACGGGGCGCTCCACAATGTTGTGCATGCCCAAAATGGCACTCTGTGGCGGGTTGATGATCGGCGTGGAGAGCATGGAACCAAAAACGCCCCCATTGGTTATGGTAAAGGTGCCCCCGGTCATTTCATCCACGGTGATCTCCCCTTCCCGGGCGCGGATGGCCAAGCGTTTCACTTCTGCCTCAATGCCCCTGAAGGTCAGGTTTTCGGCATTTCTGATCACCGGCACCATCAATCCCTTGGGACCGGACACCGCAATGCTGATATCGCAGAAATCATAGGAAATCATTTCCTTGCCATCTATCATGGAATTTACGGCGGGGTACATTTGAAGTGCCCGCACCACGGCCTTTGTAAAAAAGGACATAAAGCCCAGACCCACACCGTGCCTTTCCTTGAAATCTTCCTTGTACTCTTTTCTCAGGGCGAAGATGGGGGACATGTCCACCTCGTTGAAGGTGGTGAGCATGGCCGTTTCGTTCTTGGCGCTCACCAGGCGCTCTGCCACCTTGCGGCGCAGCATCGAGAGTTTTTTCCTTTCCGTGCCCCGGTTTCCGCCGGTGGGCGTGCCCATGGAGGGAACCGCCTCGGCCTTCAGGGCATCGTCCTTGGTCACACGGCCATCACGTCCCGTGCCCTTCACCGCTGCTGCAGAAATACCTTTTTCGGCCAAAATTTTCTTGGCGGCCGGAGAGGCCGTCCCCGTGGCATAGGTGGCCTTGGGATCTGGCTGTTTCGCACTTTCCTTGGGGGCCGGGGCCGCTTCCTCTTTGGCCGCTTCCTTTGCCGGCTCGGGTGCATCGGCAGCGCCATCCGGCTTGGTCGCACTGGTGTCTATGAGACAGACCACCGCCCCAACGGCAACGGCATCGCCCACTTCCGCTTTCAGGGTCACGGTGCCACTGGCCTCTGCGGGCAGCTCTAAAGTGGCCTTGTCCGAATCCACTTCGGCAATGGCCTGGTCCTTTTCCACATAATCCCCATCGGAGACCAACCATTCCGCAATTTCCACTTCGGTGATGGATTCGCCCGGAGAAGGCACTTTCATTTCTAGAATCATATTGGGTTGACTTTAATAGCTGTTATTTACTTTTTTTGGGTCTTTTTCTTCGGGTCATGTTGTCCTTGCTCTTATCGAACACAAAATCAATGACCTGCTCGTGGCGCATTTTGGAGCGCACGGCACTTCCGGCGGCCGGAGCGGCATAGAAACGTCTGGAGGCCACTCTGAACTTATGGGAATTGTTGTAGTGCATCATCAAATGGCTCCACGCCCCCATGTTCCTGGGTTCTTCCTGGGCCCAGACAATATCGTCCGCGTGCTTGTACTTAGCCATGATGGCGTTCATCTGTTCTTCCGGCAAGGGGAACAACTGCTCTACCCGCACCAGGGCCACATCTTCCCTTTGTTCCTTTTCCCGTACGGCCAGCAGATCGTAATAGAACTTTCCGGTACAGAACACCAGGCTCTTTACCTTCTTGACATCGGCACTGGCATCGTCCAGCACTTCCTGGAACGTGCCCGTGGCCAGATCTTCCTTGCTGGAAACCGCCTTGGGGTGCCTTAAGAGGCTCTTTGGGGTAAAGATGATGAGGGGTTTCCTGAAGTTGGCCTTCATCTGCCTTCTAAGGATGTGGAACATCTGTGCCGGGGTGGTCACGTCTGCAATGTACATGTTGTCCCTGGCGCACAGCTGCAGGTAGCGTTCCATGCGCGCAGAGGAGTGCTCTGCGCCCTGGCCCTCGTAACCGTGCGGCAACAACATGACCAAACCGTTCTGCAGCTTCCATTTGTCTTCCGCGGCCGAGATGTACTGATCGATCATGATCTGCGCCCCATTGCTGAAATCGCCAAACTGGGCCTCCCAGATGGTGAGGCTGTTGGGGCTTGCCATGGCATAGCCATAGTCAAAGCCCACCACGCCGTACTCGGACAAAAGGGAATTGTATATCTGGAAAACGCCCTGTTGGTCCGAAAGGTGGTTGAGCAGCAGTACTTCTTCCTCGCTCTCCTCCACTTTTATCACGGCATGGCGGTGCGAGAAGGTTCCCCGCTCCACATCCTGACCGGAGATGCGCACATCGTAGCCCTCTTGCAACAGGGAGCCGTAGGCCAAAAGCTCTCCCATGGCCCAGTCCAGGGTATTGGTCTCAAAGAACATTTTGTGCCGGTCCTTGATCAGCTTCTCCACTTTTCGCAAGAACTTTTTGTCACTGGGCAAACGGGTGATCACCTGGGCCACCTCGGCCAGTTTTTCCGCGGGGTAGGTGGTGTCCACCTTCTCCATCATCTCCCATTCGCGCACATTTTCAAAACCCTTCCATTCATCGGCCATGAAGGGGGTGATCACGGTCTTGTCCTCTTTGCGGGAATCTTCCAGTTTTTCTTCCAGGCTGGCCTTGTACTGGGCTTCCAATTGGGCCACGTAATCCTTGTCTATGATGCCCTCCGCCATGAGGCGTTCTGCATAGATGTCCCTGGGATTCTTATGTTTGGCAATGGCCTTGTAGAGCTTGGGCTGGGTAAACCTGGGCTCATCACCTTCGTTGTGCCCGTACTTACGGTACCCCAAAAGATCTATGAAGACGTCCCGGGAGAACTGCATTCTGTATTCCAGGGCAAAAAGGGAGGCGTGCACCACGGCCTCGGCATCATCTGCATTCACGTGCAGCACGGGGCTCAGGGTCACCTTGCCCACATCGGTGCAATAGGTAGAGGACCGGGCATCCAGGTAGTTGGTGGTAAACCCTATTTGGTTGTTCACCACAATGTGTATGGTGCCGCCCGTCCGGTACCCGTCCAATTGGGCCATTTGCACCACTTCGTACACCAGGCCCTGACCGGCAATGGCCGCGTCTCCGTGCACAATGATGGGGAGCACTTTGGTAAAATCTTCGGTGTAGCCGGCATCTTGCTTGGCGCGGGCTATCCCGGCCACCACCGCTCCCACCGTTTCCAGGTGCGAGGGGTTGGGCGCTATGTTCATCTTGATCTTGTTGCCGTTGTCCGATTTGCGATCGGAGGTCCAACCCAAATGGTACTTTACATCGCCATCAAAAATCTCCTGCTCGTAGTCCTTGCCATCGAACTCACTGAAAATGTCCTTTGCAGACTTCCCGAATATGTTGGTGAGCACGTTTAAGCGCCCGCGGTGGGCCATCCCCATCACAAACTGCTCCACCCCCATTTCAGCGGCGCGCTCCACAATGGCGTCCAGACCGGGAATGAGCGACTCGTTGCCCTCCAGGGAGAATCGTTTCTGCCCCACATACTTGGTGTGCAGAAAGGTTTCAAAGGAAACGGCCTGGTTCAGTTTTTTGAGGATGTGTTTTTTTCGGTCCGGGCCAAAGTTGGGATGGTTGTCGTTCACATTGATCCAATCCTGAATCCATTTTACCCGCTCCGGCTTTCTGATGTACATGTACTCCACCCCTATGGAGTCGCAATAGATCCGGGTAAGGTGGGCCACGATGTCACTCAGGGTACTGGGACCTATGCCTATGATCTCCCCCGCGCTGAAAACCTTTTCCAAGTCGGAGGCTTCCAGCCCAAAATTCTCAATGTCCAGACTGGGAACGTACTGTCTTCGATCCCGCACCGGATTGGTCTTGGTAAAGAGGTGCCCCCTACTGCGGTACCCATCTATGAGCCTAATGACCTTGAATTCTTTTTGCAGGGACTCTGGCATTTCTGCCATACCGCCTTGGGGCGAAGCAACCATGGTCTCCCCGGCAACGGCGCCCATTCCGTCAAGGGCACCCTCCATTCCAAAATCGAAACCTTGGAAAAAAGCCCTCCAGCTTGGCTCCACACTATCTGGATTTACCAGGTACTTATCGTACATATCGGAGAAGAATGCTGTGTGGGCAGCATTTAAAAAGGAATATTTATCCATGAATTACTTTATGTATATTTAGAATAAATTTCGACAAAAATACAACATTTACCATATCTTTCGGAACGCCCGTGGGCATTATTCAAAGATTGGTTTGTTTACCTTAAAAATTCTTAAAATGATATTAAAAAAAACACTGACCCTTGTTTTATGCTGTCTTGGACTTGCCCTGTTGCAGGCCCAGAACCCTTTGTCCCAGGACAATTTCTGGGACCGGGTGCGCTACGGTGGCGGCTTTGGCCTGGGCTTTACCAATGGGGGCTTCAACGGAACGCTTGCCCCCAGCGCCATCTATGAGTTTAACAAGTACGTGGCCGCGGGCGCGGGCCTGAACCTTAGCTACGCCAAGTTCAATGACAACAGTTTTCTGGCCTACGGTGGCAGCTTCATGACCTTGGTGCACCCCATTCCCCAAATACAGATTTCGGCGGAGTTTGAACAACTACGGATCAACCGCACCCTGCGTGCATCGCCCAACAACATTGAGGACAACTACTGGCTTCCGGCCCTTTTTGTGGGGGCCGGTTGGCGCAGCCGCAACGTTACCTTTGGCGTGAGGTACGACCTGCTTTTTGATGAGGGGCGGAGCATCTATGCCAATAACCTGATGCCCTTTGTGCGCTTCTTCTTCTAGCTGAATGTGCCCAGGGCGACCCATGGAGGCACATTATTTGAAAAGTTCTTTTTTTATGGAACCCAACGTTTCTTGTGCCCTTTTTGGCACTTGGGCCTAGGTACGGTATTTGCGCTTGAGCACCACTTTTTGAAATTCCCGTTGTAGGATAAGGCCCGTGATCGCTTTGGATGCCTCCACCACATCCCCGGCGCCCATATTGGAAAAGACATCTTCGGGCACATCAATGATGTACATCAAGTTCAGGTAGTCTTCAAAACGCTCCATGAGCAGCACATAGCACTTTTCGGTAATGGCGGCAATGACGCGGTTGGCCTCGAGGCCCTCCAAGGCCAAGGGAACATTGGCCCGGGAAAAATCCTTCTGCAACTGGACGATCAGATCGGCATACAAGTTGTCGTTCAGGGCGTTCTGAAGCAGGGCGGCGCCTTGGCCCGGAGCATGGGTCATCTAATTTGTCTTTTAATGGGCACGGCGGCCGTGGTCTTTTGGCCCTCTCCCCCTGGGAAGACCATTCCTCCCCACGCCCAAAGGCTATTCCTTGTACACCTTGCCGTCTTTCATGACAAAGGAGACCGATTCCAAGGTGCGCACGTTGTCCACCGGATTTTCGTCCACGGCCACAATATCGGCCAGGAATCCGGTTTTAAGGAGGCCCAGCTCCGTCTCTACCCCCAATAACTTGGCGGGGACGGTCATGGCGCTCTGCAAGGCTGCGATTACCGGCATTCCGGCCTCGTGCATGTAGGTGAATTCCTTCCCGTTATCACCATGGGGCGATACGCCGGCGTCCGTGCCAAAGGCAATGGGCACCCCCTTTTCATAGGCACGCTTAAAGTTCTTTTCGCTCACCGGACCTATTTCCCTGGCCTTTTTTGCCACCACTTCCGGGAGGTAGTTGGGTATTTCCGCCATGGCCGCGGCCGCTTTACCGGCCGAGATGGTGGGCACCAGGTAGGTGTTGTTCTCGATCATTAGGTCCATGGTGGGCTCTTCCATCAAGGTGCCGTGCTCAATGGTCTTTATGCCGGCAAGAATGGCCCTTCGCATACCCTCATCACCGTGGGCGTGCGCAGCCGTGAGCATGCCGTAATCCTTGGCGGTGTCCACTATGGCCTTGAGCTCTTCCATGGTAAACTGGGGGTTTTGGCCGTTCTTGGCCACGCTCATGACCCCACCGGTGGCCGTGATCTTAATCACATGGGCGCCGTTCTTGTAACGTTGGCGCACCGCTTTTCTGGCATCTTCCGGAGAGTTCACCACGCCTTCCTTGGGTCCTGGATCGTGCATTAATTCCTTGCGCACCCCATTGGTGGGGTCCGCGTGGCCCCCGGTGGTGGCAATGGCCTTGCCCGCGGCAAATATCCGTGGGCCGTCCACAATGCCCTGGTCAATGGCCTTGCCCAAGGCTATGTTCACCCCACTGCCCCCTAGATCGCGCACCGTGGTAAAACCGGCCAATAAAGTGCGCTTGGCGTACACGGTGGACTGGAACGCCCGATCCACGTCATTCTTGGTAAAGCGCTCCAAATACCTACTGGGGCTGGATTCCCCTTCTATGTGCACGTGCATGTCCATAAAGCCCGGAAGCACCGTCTTGCTGCGCAGGTCCATGGTGCGATCGGCAGCGCTCCCGGCAACAAACCCTTTTTGGATGCCAGCTATTTTGTTCCCGCTCACCACAATGGTGCGCTCCTTTAAAAATTTGCCGCTCTCGGCATCAAAGATTTCCCCGCATTGCAGATATATGTCCTGGGCATGGACCCCCGCGAGGGCAAAAAGGGCCAAACATAAGGTAAGTGCGTATTTCATAGCATCATCATTTAAAAAATCAACGGAAATATACGATTATCCGCCCGGCCGCCATAATGGCCCCGTTATCCTCTTATCTTTTGCTCCCACTCCCAGGCAGATTTCATCGCCTGGTCCAAGGTATATTTGGCTTTCCAGCCCAAAACCTCATTGGCCCTGGTGGTGTCTGCATAGGCCGTGGTAATGTCCCCCGGACGGCGGGCCACGATCTTGTAATTGAGCTTCTTGCCGGAGACCCGCTCAAAACTCTGTATGGCCTCCAGCACGGAGCTTCCGGTACCGGTGCCCACATTGAAGACCTCGTAGTTTTCCCGGTTCTTACTGGCCAACAACCTTTCCAGCGCCACCACGTGCGCCTTGGCCAGGTCCACCACATAGATGTAATCGCGTATGCAAGTGCCGTCCGGGGTGGGGTAGTCATCGCCAAAAACGGAGAGCTGCTCCCGCATCCCGATTCCGGTCTGGGTAATAAAGGGCACCAAGTTCTGGGGCACACCCACCGGCAGTTCTCCGATCTGGGCACTCGGATGGGCCCCCATCGGGTTAAAGTACCGCAGCGCAATGGCGTTGAGACCAGGGTTTACGTTGCAGGTGTCCCTGATGATCTCCTCCCCGATCTGCTTGGTGTTGCCGTAGGGCGATTCGGCCTCTTTTATGGGGGCCTCCTCGGTTATGGGCATTTCATCCCCTTGCCCATAAACGGTGCAGGAAGAACTGAAGATGAAAGAGGCACGGCGCTGCTTGCACAGCTCCTTGAGCACGTACACCAAGCTACCTATGTTGTTCTCATAATAGAGCAATGGTTTGTCCACGCTCTCGCCCACCGCTTTGGAAGCGGCAAAATGGATCACCCCGGCCACATCTGCGTGGCGGGAGAAAAAGTCTTCCACCCTTTGGCGTTCCTTAAGGTCCAATTTTTCAAAAAGGGGGCGCTTTCCCGTAATGGCCTCGATCCCGTCCAACACCTTTTCATCGGAATTGGAGCAATCGTCCACAACGACCACCTCAAAACCTTTTTCCTGCAACTCCACCACGGTATGGGAGCCAATGAAGCCGAGGCCTCCGGTAACAACAATTTTCATAGACTGTTTCTTTATGTTTGGTTCGATTATTTTTTGTGCCGATGCCCTATCCGTTCACAAAGGCCACCAACGTGTCCACGATATGATCCAGCTGCTCTTGGTCCAGTTCCGTGTGCATGGGCAGGGAAATGACCTGGGCCACCAATTGGTTGGTCACCGGGAAATCCTTTTCATCGTAGCGTGCATCGGCATAGGCCTTTTGCCTGTGCAGGGGAATGGGGTAGTACACGCCGCAGGGAATGTCCCGTTCCTGAAGGTGCTGTACCAGGGCATCCCGCTTCCCGTTGGTGATGCGCAGGGTGTACTGGTGAAAGACATGGCAATCACAGGTATCGCAAATGCCCTCACAGCCATTTACCGTTTTGGGCACCATGATGTGCCCTTGTCCCGCAAAGGCCCTGGAATATTGGCGTGCCGCATTTCTTCGAGCCTCGCAATAGGCATCCAACCGGGGCAATTTGGCGCGCAGTACCGCCGCCTGGATGGAATCCAACCTGGAATTTACCCCGACCACGTCATGGTGGTAGCGCTGGTACATGCCGTGGTTCACCATGCCCCTAAGGGTATGGGCCAGGTCATCATCATTCGTGAATAGGGCACCGCCATCGCCATAGGCACCCAAGTTCTTGGAGGGAAAAAAAGAAGTGGCCCCCACATGGCCCATGGTGCCCGCCATGTGCTTTTGGCCGTTGGCCGAAAGGTATTTGGCCCCGATGGCCTGGGCATTGTCTTCCACCACAAATAGATCGTGCTCTTTGGCCAATGCCATAATGGCGTCCATATTGGCACACTGGCCAAAGAGGTGCACCGGCACAATGGCCTTGGTCTTTGGGGTAATGGCGCGCTCAATGGCGGCCACATCGATATTAAAGGTATCGGGGTCCACATCCACCAGCACCGGTGTCAACTGCAAAAGCGCTATGACCTCCACGGTGGCGGCAAAGGTAAAATCTGCCGTGATCACCTCATCCCCGGGCCGCAGGCCCAGCCCCATCATGGCAATTTGCAGGGCATCGGTCCCATTGGCGCAGGGAATCACATGCTTAACCCCCAAATAAGCCTCCAAATCTTTCTGAAAGGCGTGCACCTCCGGACCGTTGATATAGGCGGAGGTCTCCAAAATGTGGTCAATGGAGGCCCGCACCTCTTCCTTAATGCCTTGGTACTGACCCTGTAGGTCCACCATCTGAATTTTTTTCATATCGTGCTATTTGCCTCCACCACAAAAATACGAAACCAAGGACAATATATTCCTACCAAATGAAAACCCGAATTTCTGTCGCTTTCCCCGCCCGTGCCATTCGGGCGGGTTTTTCCCTTTGCCGTCGTTCAAATTATGAACCGCAGCTATGGCTATGCTCAAGAATTTGGCCTAGGCGAAGAAAAAAATAAAATTGTCATAATTTTCGGGTTTTCATTAGGCACGAATATCGCTTTGTGGAAAGAAATGTATTTTAGCCATAAATACACGCGCCTTGATCTTTTTGTACAACTGTTTGGTGGGTCTGTCCTGGAACCTCCTGCGCCTTGTTGCTTTCTTTGACCCAAAAATAGCCCTCTTTGTTAGGGGCAGGCAGCAGTCTTTTGCCCGTTTGGAGGCCGCCCTGGAGAAAAACCACCCCACCATTTGGGTGCACGCGGCCTCCCTGGGCGAATACGAGCAGGGCCTGCCCGTAATGGAAGCGTTGAAAAAGGCCCATCCGTCACATAAAATGGTGCTCACCTTTTTTTCGCCTTCGGGCTATGAAGTGAGGCAAGGCAATGCCGTTGCCGATGTAACGGTGTACCTGCCCATGGACACCAAGGCCAAGGTGGCCAAATTTTTGGATACGGTAAGGCCCCGCCTGGCCATCTTCATAAAATACGAACTTTGGCCCAACTATCTCATGGGGCTAAAAAAGCGCCGTGTGCCCACCGTGCTCATTTCGGCCCTTTTTAAGCCAGAACAGATTTATTTTAAGCCCTACGGAGGGTTCATGCGAAAAGCACTGCTGGGCATCTCCCATTTCTTTGTGCAAAACGAGGCCTCCAAGCAGTTGTTGGCGCAGCGGGGCTTTCCCAATGCCACGGTGGCCGGGGATACCAGAATGGACCGCGTGGCCGCCATTTTGGACCGGGACAATGCCCTGCCCTTCATGAAAACTTTTAAAGGGGACAGGCCCTGCTTGGTGGCGGGCAGCACCTGGCCGGCAGACGAGGCCATCCTGGTGCCCTACATCAACGCCAACCCAGAGGGTCCTGTGTACGTGCTGGCACCGCACAACATCAAGAAAGAGGACATTGCGCAATTGAAAGCCTCCATAACCCTGCCCACCCTGCTGTACTCAGAACGATCGGACGCAAACCCGGCCGATCACAAGGTGCTCATAATGGACACCATTGGCCTGCTGACCAAGGTCTATGCTTATGCAGATTTTGGCTATGTGGGCGGTGGCTTTGGCACCGGGCTGCACAATACGCTGGAACCCGCAGTGTTTGGCATACCCATCATGGTGGGCCCGGAGTACAAAGGATTTTTTGAGGCCGAAACCCTAGTGGCCAAAGGCGGCATAAAAAGCGTTGGGAGCACAAAGGAATTTGCGGATACGATGGACGCCCTCCGTTCCCAAAAGAAAATGGCCGCAACCATGGGTGCCGTGAACGCCGCCTATGTGCAAGAGCAGAAAGGGGCCACCCGCACCATTATGGAGCACGTTGGCCCATTGCTCAAAGAGCACGCCTAACAGAAGGCGGAAACCCCATTGCCCAGGGCTGCACCTGAGCAAAAACAAAGGTGTTTGCCCACCGATGAACGAAGGCAGGGGAACATTAACAGGCCCCGTAAGGTTGGGCACCGGGCACCTTAAAAGAGTTTTTTTACATCTTCATCGGATTTAGCACCCTACTTTACAGCGCTTTAGGCCATAATTTGGTATCTTGTAGCAAACAACACTATTGTATTATGGAAAGACAACTCACTTTTGGCACCAAGATGCTCAACGCTTTTTTAAAGATCATGGTAGCCTGCCTCATTGGCATTCTCATTGCCATACCGGTGGCCCTGGTTTTGCAGTTTTTGAACATCATTTAAACCTAACAGCCACATGGCACCAACCTTGAACTGAGGCACCAACAGCAACACTGAAAGCCGGTTGATGCCCCGTGGGAACGTTCTGGTCACCCAACCGGTTTAGGATTGTCCCGATAGTTTTCCACCAGATGGAAAAAGGCCATCCCCAGAAAATAGAGCAACACATCCACCACATCTGCCGTGTAGCGCGGATCCCGGCCGGGGAGCCAAACTTCAAAATAAAGGCTGTAGCACAAGGTAAGGGCAAAGGACAGGGCCAAGGGAATCTTTAGGGCGGCATCTGACTTTACATAGCGCAGGCCATATTGGCACATTTTGAGCACCAAGGGCATGCAGAGCAAATTGTTGAGATGGTTGTTTGCCCACCACGGGAGCGCCAACTCCAAGCGCTGGGCAGTGTACACCGATGCGGCCAACACCAGAAAAATGGGGAAATACCACATTCTTAGCCTTCCTTGCCAAGTGAACCTCCTTTGCCGTGTATTTTCCAACCTTGCCTTCATCCCACCAACTAGGCTGCTATATAGCTAAAAATAAAGGCAATGAAAGACCCTATGGCCAGCACCACCACCCATAGGTAGTAAAAAAAGTTGGCCACCCCCTTCACGAGCAGGTTGTTATGGTTACGGGCCCTTTCAAAAAAAACCGTGACCGGATTGGGCTTTTTCAGCGCCTCCAGCGCGCTCTTTTCCGCTTCCTTTTCTTCCCGTTCCAAACGCCGCTTGAGCAGCACGTTCACTATGGCACCACACTCCTTGCAGTAATCCCTGTTTAGGTTCACCGTACTACATTTTGGACAGGTTCTGTAGACTTCTTTTGGCATTGTTCTAAATGTTCTGCGCGTGGTGATGGGGCGGCCAAAGGCCCGGCCGCTTTTTTAAAACCCTCATTGATAAAGGGCAACAGGGCATCATGCTGCTTGCACCTCCGTGCCTCCGCGTTTCCAGCATTTGCCACAAAAATAAGCATCCGAGACCTCAATGGGGGCATCAAGGGGGCGTAAGAGCTATCGTTTATCCGGAAAAAGGCCATTTCTTGCAGTCATTTTGCCCAAAGTATATGGCAAACCCGGGCCCCGCTTGCAATAGCCTTCAACCACTTCGGGGGCCATGTGTTCACTTCCGGCCCTACCCGTTTTGTTCAGGTAGAGGAAAAACAGCGGGGCAGGACCGCATTAGGCAACAGAGGGAACCATCACCCATCATTCCGCATCCACCCCGACAAAGGGAAAGTCTTCCGAGGTAGTGCGGCTGTTTTGCATGATGTCCTTGAGCTCATTTAGTTTCTCGGGCCTTTCCTGTGCCAGGTCGTTTTGTTCTGATGGGTCTTTGGAAAGGTCATAAAGTTCATACGTGCCGCCGTTATCCCTGATATTGTAGCGCACCAACTTCCAGTCGTCCTTGCGCAGGGCCTGCCTGCCGCCCTTCTCGTGAAACTCCCAATAGAGGTGCCGGTGCTTTTTTTGGTCTTGGGCATTGCCCCGCCAGGTGGGCAAGACGGAAATACCATTGGTACCTTCGGGCACGGGCAGCTCCAACAGTTCCGCAAAGGTGGGGTACATGTCCCAAAAGGCCGAAACGTGCTCCGTGCGGCTGCCGGGGGCGATCTGGCCCTCCCATTTGGCGATCATGGGCACGCGGATGCCCCCTTCGTAGAGATCGCGCTTGTAGCCCCGGAAAATGCCATTGCTATTAAAATAATCGGGGTCTGCACCTCCCTCCATGTGGGGGCCGTTGTCCGAGGTGAAAATGATGATGGTGTCCTCTGCAAGGCCAAGCTCCCCTACCTTGTCCATGATCTCGCCCACCTGTTCGTCCAACAGGTGCACCATCGCGGCAAAGGCCGCATGGGGATGCTCTTGGGATTCATAGCCGCCAAGGCGGTAGTTGGGGCCGTTGTCCAGGCCCTCATAAGGGGTTTCGGGTTCCAATTTGCCCCGGTAAAGGGCCATATATTCTTCTGGCGCAATGAGCTCTGCGTGGGGAATAATACTGGGATAGTACAAAAAGAAAGGCTGTTCCTTGTGCACCTCCATAAAGGACAGCGCCTCTTCATGAATGAGCTGCGGGGCGTACTGTTCCTTCTTTTTTCCCTCATTGCCGGGCAGCATCACTTTTTTGTCATTGTCCCACAAATGAAATGGGTAATAATGGTGCCCCAAGCGCTGGCAGTTAAAGCCGTAGAACCGATCAAAACCCTGGTTCAAGGGCGCGCCCTCAGAACCGGGGTAACCCAGGCCCCATTTTCCAAAGGCTCCAGTGGCGTAACCCCGCTCCTTGAACAATTCGGCCAGGGTACGCACGCTGTCCAAAATGGGCCATTGCCCTTCCGGTCTTATTTCCTTATTGCCCCGTATGGCGGTATGGCCGCTGTGCTGGCCCGTCATCAGCGCCGATCGGGAGGGGGCGCAAACCGTGGCCCCGGAATAGTGCTGGGCAAAGAACATGCCCTGGCGGGCCAGTCTGTCTATGTTGGGGGTTTCAAATTTCTCTTGGCCGGTAAAACCAAGATCACCATAGCCCAGATCGTCCGCCAAGATATAAATCACATTGGGCAGGCGCTGTTCCCTTTGCACGTGGCCCTTTTTAGGAGGTCTTTCCATACAGGCTCCCGACCCCAAAAGCACCATACATAAAATCACTAAACGGGTAAGATATTCGCCTTTGTACACGTTTCCATATTTAGTCCGTAAAATAACCAAAAATCCGTTCCCGTTAAAATTTTGTGCCGTTCCGGCGCACGGATTCTTTTACAACCAATGTACATCTAGGGTCATGATCGTTAAAAACCAAGCAGATCATGGACGACAACAAGGTTCGATGTTGGCCAGAATGTTACGGTGGTTCCGGCATCGATTCTGCAACGGCCCTAAAACTGTACCAACAAGTTGGTCCAGGGGACCAAGGAACCCCACAGGGCTCGCGAACATCCTGGATTGGTTGCAAATACCAGCGGGCACCACCATGGACCTTGGGGGCAGGAGAGGTTCAATATCGCTGTTTTTTCATTTTAAATGATTTGTATAGGAACAAAAGCAGCTCTATGCGTTTGCTTTTATGGTAAGACCATTCCCCGTTGTAGCTTATTTTTTCTCCACGGGAAGCGTTCTTGAACAGATACACACTGTCCGTGGCGTGGTTACTTGGCGGGATACGGCTAAAATCAAACTCGGCATAGTTTTCTTGTTTTAATGTTTCAAAAATATTTTGCATCATATAGTAGGTGGCACCGTTGTCTCTTGCGGTCAAAGAGTTTGCAGCATAAACATCGGATGCAAAGGGTTTATTGATATGGATCACTCTGGCGGCCAGGGGCAGTCCTTGCTTGTCATAAACCATAAACAAACGCATATCCCGAGTCTTCAAAAGCGCTTTTAAGCTATGTTCTTCCAGCTGATGGCCCAACTTTTTCAATTCAGCCATTTCCTTGAACATGGACACAATGGATGTAATGACCGTTGCGGAAATATCCACCACCTCTTCAAATATCAATTCTGAGGCAATGGCTTTTTTCACGTTTCGCTTCCAGTTGCGATTAAAGCCAAAGTCCTCTTGCAAGCGAAAGATGATGGTTAAAGGGCACGAAAAAGACCCGATGGGCCTAACAAAACCTGCACGCCTGATCCCTATTTCAAACTCCACATCGTACCTATTGTTGCTGTCCAGTTCAAACCCAACGTAATTTAGGGCTGTCAGTTTCGTGTAGAATTCCCTGACCTCATTTTCATTGATATGTTCCGAAGTGGTTTCTCCATTAACCAAAAGCAACTTTTTATTGGAAAATGGAATTTTCTGTTCTTTTCCCCAGAGTGCAATTTTTACATCTTCTTCATCATTGACAAAAAATACGATCTTATGGTTTTTTTTAATTTGGCTACGGTACCAGCCTTCTGATTGACTGTAGGGAATCCGTTTTAGTTTTTTTTGTAGTGTGAAAAAATGCGCTGCATCCTTGATCTGTATCATCACCTAGTTTTTTTTTAAACAGTGCGTCGTAAACATACATTTGCCCATCTCCTCTGAGAGCAATGCGCAACGCCACACTTTGATGGCCCTCACCTTCATTACGGGCACCACTTTGGCAGAAACGGCACGCATCCGCCGGGGTTCCTTGGGCCCAAGCCATTACGGCACCTGCTGGTTAGGTTCACCATAAGCCGGTTTTTGCAAACGAAGGACCTCCAAAGAAAAATTCAAGGGGAAAAGATAGGTTATCTGGTGTGCTGGGGATGTAGATTTCTACAAATCGCTCGTTAAATCGTCATAAGGAAGAAGTCATTGAGGAAAATTGGCCCTTACACCAGCTTGGGTAAATATTCTTGTTTTCTGTTCGTTGGTAAGGTTTATAAAATCACTCATAATAATACATTAGTAAATCCCCGAAAATATGGGCTATCCAAGAAGGTGCCAGCTTCATATCTTGGTATATGTTCTCAGGGTCTTCTTTTTTTAGTTGCTCTTTAATCTTGGCAATTGCTTCTCTGGTCACCTTTTCTTTTCCAATCTCTTTCAAAGCCTGTATTGCAAGACCGCTCAATCTACCCTTGGCAGCCAAATTTTTCGGGCTGGCCTTTTTAAATTTTATTTTTCGCTTACCTATTGCAATAGTTCTTGGTGAACCATCCGTTAAAAAAACTGCATTTAGTGGAACTTGTGTTGAAAGCCCTAGCAAGTTCAAAGCCTGTATTCCAGTTGGAATTATACGAGCGTTATCACGAAATGCTATTTCCTCTGCGATGGTCTCTATATCCGGATAGAGCACCCCTAATAATTCATCTCTTTCAGGATATAAGTATATACCACGTGCCAGACGTTCCAAAAAACCCTCATTGGTAAGCCGCAATAAAGATTTCTTGGTGTTTTCCACACCATACTTTATTTCAAAGTCTGACGGCATCACTATCCTACCCTTCTTCCCAGCTTGGATTTCATTTCTTATTTTCTCTTTTACTGACTTCAACTTTTAAAGTTTGTCCCAAAGATATGCTTTTTTTGGGACAAAAGAGGCCAAATATTTTATAAATACACACAATTAAATAATATTTAATTGTTTTGTGTGTAAAATATAATATTCTTATTTTTGTAGAAATTATGAACTAACACGCTTAAAAATGGAACTTGGAAAGAGAATAAAACAGTTAAGGCAAGATAAGGGGCTATCCCAACAGGAATTTGCTGATTATACAGGGTTTTCAGTTTCATATATCCAAAAATTTGAAGAAGGAAAACGAGAAATGAAAACCAATCATTTGATACGTTTTTCCAAGGTTTTAGACTTGAAGCCATTCGATATTATAAACACCGAAAGCACCAATTTGGAATACCGTCCTGGTGACAAGTCTGCTTTTTCGATGACCAATATCGAATACAGGGAAAAACAACATTTTCACAAAACCTTTGAAAATGAAATTATCGAAACCATTTCGAGTGATTTCTTTAACATCATCGAGCTTGAAAGCATAATGAACGATAAAATCAAGTTCAAAAATCCCGTAGAAGACATTGTAATAACAAAAGGTAGTGATGTTGAAAATGCGGTCAAGGCTATTCGTAAAAAATGGAAGCTCGGTAAAAACCCTATCTATGATGTTATACACTTATTGGAAAACAAAGGCATAAAAATATTTGAAGTTGAAAAACAAAAAGATTTTGTTGCGTTTTCCGGTTGGGCCGGTGAAGTCCCGATTATTGTACTGAATTCAATAAACCCTGATATATCAAGACGTCGCTTTACTACGCTTCACGAATTGGCACATTTGATTCTAGATTTTGACATTGACGACCATAATAAGATTGAGCGTTTCTGCAACCATTTTGCAGGTGCGATGTTACTTGTTGAAGATGTGCTTCACGACCACTTTAACAATCAAAGAAATGGTATTACCCTAGAAGAACTTAAAACCATAAAAGCCGCCTATGGTATATCTATCTGGGCGATTATTATGCGAGCCCTAACTCTCGGAATCATTACTTGGGACACGTATCATTCGTGGAAAGAAAACTATGACCAATGGCGAGAGGATGAAAACGCTGAATTTGGTGAGTACCGCGGTGTTGAAAAGCCAAAACGATTTTACAGCTTATTGGCCAAAGGTTTGAATATGGATAACAAAGAAGGAAAGTCAAGATTGTCACCAACCAGAGCTGCAGAGCTTTCAAATATGACTGTAAAGGAAATTAAGGAACGGTTTGGTGGAAAAAACTTTATGCGAAACTAGATGTATATTTTCAGCGACATAGAATTTCTGCTTCTGTTGGATAACTTCCAAATTTTGGATAGGGCCTCGGATTCATTCTATGTTACAGAAATGGCTTTGGAATCTAGTTGTTACAACCACGTTGAGCGTTCACGCCTAAAACGTTTAGTCGATGAAGGCAAGGTAAAATCGTTTTCTCTGGAAGGCGATTTTTTTAAGTTTTCCTGTAAGCAAAGTATAAGATTTCCGGGGCTACAGATAATGGATTTTGCTGCTATTTATTATGCAAAAACCATCAATGGATTTCTTGTTGAAAGGAATGACTTGATAAAAGAATGCGCCGAAATCAATGAGGTAAATGCATTGTCGGCCAACGAAATATTAACCAATATTGTAAAAGAAAAAAAGTATATGGACTTTATAAAAGCATTATAAAATAAAAGCTGATATACGTGATATCAGCTCTATTATTTACTTTAAGATAAATTTAGAAAATTATCTGTAAAGACTTTGTTTTAAGCGACACAAATATACCGTTTATTTCGGTATTTACAAGTCTTCCACACACAATCTTCCCTTTCCTTTTAGAGTAAGTAATGTTCAGCTACTAACTGGTGGCACGCTCTATTTGTATAATTTTTTAAATCAATTTGTTATGGCAAAGAACAAGCCTTATGGCGACAATGCAAGAAAAGGGGCAGTTAGAAACCGTTCCCAAGTACTAAACCCAAAAACTAGGCTTTACGTTAAACGAGATTCCAACTCAGGAAGATTTATGGACGTAAAGACCAGCGGCGGAAAATTCAAAGGTGTTACCGATAAAAGTAAGTAGCACTTCAGCGAAACCCAAATGCTGTGAACTTGGGCTAATTTAATTTTTTGATTATGAATTATTCATATCAAAACGACAAGTTGAGTCTTTGTAAAAAAGACACTTGTCTTCATTTAAAAGGGGATAACGCCAGAGTTATTTCCACAATTCTTACCGTAGTGACCTTTGTGGCGGCTGTATCTGCAATCGCAAAGGCTATCAGGTAAACAACTAGGCTGGCTCTTCGAGAATCAGCCTAGTTATTAATCAAATTTCGCTATGGAAAAAGAAAGACTAAAATATACAATGACCCGATTGGACCACTATTACGATAGTGTGAATAACAAAACTGCAGTGTATATCGCCATCAACACCTTCATTACTGGTGGCACGATTACGCTGTTAACCCAAATCCAAGACCTTCTTGATAAGGAAATTTGGCTATTGATATTGTTGGCTGTCATCATTGCCTTCGGTGTGGGCAGCCTCATACTATTGGCATTGGCCAGTATGCCGTATTTATCGGCGAAGACAGAAATAGAGTCGTTGTACTATTTTGCTAGTATTGCGGAAAAAAGTGCTCAAGAGTTTTTTGATTTATCAAAAGAGCAAGGCAAAAAAGATGATAAAAGAGATTTAAGAAACCAAGTTTATATGCTTTCAAAAGGCCTGAAATCAAAATTCAAAAAGCTAAAATGGGCTTGCGGCCTATTGATTATACAATTTGTGCTATTGGCACCCTTAACCTACATATTAATTAAAATTACCTCGTAAAATGAACTTATTTGAAGACTACAAAAATGTAATTAAAAAAGCGGTCGAGAACGACCCTACCAAATCTAACAGAATCCTCGGGCTTAGTGAGTCTGCGCTAGAAAGTAATCGTGAATACCTCAAATTATTGAGGAACGAGCTTCCTGGCAGGGAACTATCGCCCGAGAAGAAATTATTTGCCAAAAGAATGGGTGTGTCTGAAACTTTCGATTACCAACCCTTAGGAAGCCATCCAGATTTCGCATACTTAAAAAGTACAGATTTAGTCGAAGAGCATTGGATTATTTCAGGTTTTATAGATGTTAAGAAAAGTACCAAGTTATTTAACAATTTCACAAAAGCAACAGTAAGATTAATTACTGAAAGTATCATCAGAGCATCAATGTTTGCGGTTAACCTTTGCGGCGGTTATGTGCATCGCATACAAGGTGATGGCCTAATGGTGTATTTTGGCGGAAAGAATATCGAAAAACTTAAAGCAGTTGAAGATGCACTAAAATCCTTTTCGATGATATCTTACTTCGTCAAAAATGACTTAAAGGACTTTTTTGAGGAAAATGGCATACAAGATATTCATACCCGAGCTGGGCTGGATTTAGGTCATTCGAAACAAGTAGATTGGTTCTATTCTGGCATTGGGGAATCAGGTGAAGTTACCACGTGTAGCCTTCACACAAGCCTTGCACCTAAAATGCAGAGCAATGCCAAAAACAGCGGAATAGTTGTCGGACACAACATAACCACTCAGCTGAGAAAAGATAAGTATTTTGAGCAACGAAGTAAGGAAATACACGATTATGAGGATGGACGAAAGCACTATCAATACAATTTTGATTGGGAAAGATATCTAGTTGATAATAACCTAGCCGTTCAAAACGATATGGGTGTTTTAGTGCTTACCATTAACGTTACAGCTGACCCCAGTAGAAATAGCAGGGATTTATACCCAATAGCCTCAAAAAGCAAACCCTACTTTAATTATGGCTAAAAATGCATTAGTGAAAGATATTGATGGCTTTTTAAACAAATATTTTGCATTTGAGAAAGTTGAAAGTCCTAAAACCGGATATTTAGCTCTTGAGGGTAAAATAAGTGTACTTGACAGAAATGATAAACTCTGGGGACAGTTTGAAATACTCATTTTAGTCAATGAGAAAAACTACCCGCACACTATACCAATCGTAATTGAGAAGACAAAAATAATCAAAAGGGATTGGGATTTCCATATTTCAAAAGAAGGTGAATGCTGTCTGGATATACCCCACAAGCTTCTGAAAATGAAAAAGCGGGGAATTGTTCTCGAAGAGTTTTACAGAGAAGTCATATATCCCTTTTTCGCTAATTATCACTACAAAGTAGCAACTGACAATTATGCCAATGGCGAGTACGAACATCACTTTAAAGGCATTGCTCAATTTTATCGGGAAGAATATGGTCTTAAAGATTATGAAGACATTATTGCGCTGCTTGAAACAACCATTTCTGGAATCAAGCATCAACCGAATAATCAATGTCCGCTATGTGGTGGTCAAAAATACAAGAAGTGTTGCCGTAAAAAAGTTTATAGTTTGCGCGCATACGGTCCATACCGGTTAGAAGGTGATTTAGCTTTATTTAGGGAAAATAGCCTTAAAGCTGAAAATATCTCGGCATAAAATCTAGGTACAAATAGGGTTTGGCATCAAGTGACATCAATTTACCAACGGATGGTTACACCAAAATTAAAACCCAAGATTTAAGGGTGGGCTTTCCGGTCTCCCACAATCCGTGCAGTGGTAATTTACCATCGGAGGGAGGCACCCCGGTTTCGCTCATTGCCATGGTCCCATCTCACTTTCGTTTTGCCCTCAGTGGTCAAAATGGCAAAAAAAAAGACCTCTCGTTGCCAAGAGGTCTTCTGTTGTACAGGCGGAGAGACTCGAACTCTCACACCTTTCGGCACTAGATCCTAAGTTTTTTCCGATTTGTACCTATAAATACTAAAATACCTTATTATCAATTACTTACGAAAATGTACAAATCAAATAACATCATAAAAAGCCATATAAAACCATCATTTGTTGTACCTATGTTGTACCCAGATTTTGTATCTTTATTTAAAATAAGGCAATGGCTACGATTCAAGCGACACTAAGAAGAAAGAAAAATAACGCAGGGCTTTATCCTATTTCTATCCGTATTACCAAAAATAGGAAATCCACCTATATGTATACAGGACAATATGTTGATGAAAAGTATTGGGACTCTGTAAAGAACAAAGTCAAAAAAAATCATCCTAATGCTACACGACTGAACAATCTGATTTCGGCCAAGTTGGCGGAAATCAATAAATCACTTTTGGATATCGAGAGCGATTCCAAACCGATCGCCCGAATAGAGGAAATTAAGAATACGATTAAAAACAAGCATAAGAATCATTCCTTTTACACATTTGCCGAAGCTTATTTTGAGGAATTGGAAAAGAACAAGAAGTATTCTCGTATCGATTGTGAACGCCCCTTATTGAATAGGATTAAAGGGTATCCAAGGGCAAAAACGTTGACCTTCGAGGCTATTACTCCTCTTTTCTTAAGAGGTTTTATCTCCTATTTAAGGAGTACAAAAGATTCCGTTGGGGAAAGAAGCATTGTAAACACCTTGATTTTCATACGTACATTGCACAACAGGGCTTCACAACAAGGCATTGTCTCTAGGGACAATTATCCTTTTGGGAATACCGATGGAAAGATTAAAATAAGAATTCCAAAATCTATCAAAATCGGTCTTACTTCAGAGGAAATCAGAATTATCGAAGATATAGACCTTTCTGACAATCCAAAGCAGCACCACACTCGCAATGTATTTCTTTTTAGTTTCTACCTCGCCGGAATGAGGGTTTCCGATGTAGTTCAAATGACGTGGGCAAACGTGCAAGGAGAAAGAATATATTATACCATGAACAAGAATCAAAAAAACCTTTCACTCAAAATACATGGTAAACTTCAAAAAATATTGGATGAGTACCTCCCGACGAAAACCGCACACACCGATTATATCTTCCCTGAATTAAAAGAAGCCGCCAATAATCCGAAAGATATTTTAAGGGTTAGCAAAACGGCAAACAAAAGACTTAATAGATATTTGGCGCAAATTGCCGAAAGAGCGGAAATAACAAAGAAAATCACGATGCACGTTTCCCGTCATTCCTTTGGGAATATATCTGGTGACCGAATTCCGTTACAAGTTTTGCAAAAGCTTTATAATCATTCTGACATTAAGACTACAATTGATTACCAGCAAAACTTCGTAAATAAAGATTTAGACGATGCTCTTGATAGTGTCATCGGTTTCTGATCTATTCGCACATTATGTTTGATTTCACTAAATACGTTATCAGCCTGATAAATAGTTTCATTTGAAAATAATTATGTACTTTTGTTCATAATATTTATTTGTTCACGTTTTCGTGAACGATAAAATAAAGTGAACAATGAACGATCAAGGAATTGTGCAATATGCATTGGCCAACCTTCAGAAAACAGCTAAAATCGAAGCAAAATGGCTTGATAACGCCCCCAATGAAGTCTTAGATGGTACGATAGCCCTTACGCTGAACGACCGGACTATCAAGCTTGGTATAGAAATTAAGAAAGAGCTGAGAAATATCCATCTACCAAAATTAGAGGCATTCGCCAAGGAGTATCATCCTTTTATGATCGTTGCACAAACCATATTTCCCAAAATAAAACAAGAGCTTCGCAATAGGAACATCGCCTATCTAGAGGCTAACGGTAATATTTACCTCAACGAAAAAGGAACCTTCCTTTGGCTGGATGTCAACGAACCCATCGCAATAAAGCAAAAGACCACAAATAGGGCATTTACCAAAACCGGCCTAAAGGTCGTTTACCAGTTCCTATTGGACCATACATGGGTCAACAAAACCTATCGTGAGATAGCCGATAAAACGGATACAGGTATCGGCAATATTACGAACATCTTCAATGGCCTAAAGGATGATGGTTTCCTCATTCCACTTACCAAGGATACCTATATCCTAGAGGGCAATAAAAAGTTACTCGAAAAATGGATTATGGCCTATGAAAAAAAGTTGAAACCAAATCTGGCCATTGGAACATATCGATTTGTTGATAATGATACTTTTTTCAATTGGAAGGACATTAAATTAAAACAGGGGCAAACGTTCTGGGGAGGAGAACCCGCCGGAGACATCTATACCAATTACCTTCGACCGGAGGAGTTGACGCTGTACACCGCCGAACCGAGAAACGAACTGATGAAGAACTATAGACTTGTTCCCGATGAAGGCGGTAATATCAAGATCTACGAAAAATTCTGGAAGGACAATACCGAGGAAAAAAATGCCGTCCATCCGTTGCTAGCTTACGCTGATCTGATAATGAAAGGGGATAGACGGTGTACCGAGACCGCAGAAAAAATATATAATGAGTACTTACAAGATAAATTTTAAACAACTCCGCCAAAGACCCGATTTTTTAGAAATGTTGGCAGCTTTGGAACGAGGTTTTGCAGCATTCCATGTCGATTTTTATTTGGTCGGTGCGGTCGCCCGTGATGTATGGATGACGGCAATTAATGAAATCCCGCCAAGCAGAATTACAAGGGACATTGATTTTGCCGTTTTTATCGAAGACAAGGGAATCTATGAAAAACTAAAACGACACCTTATTAAAATAGAACACTTTCAACCTTCCAAAGAGAATAACTTCGTGTTATTTTGGCAAGGAAGAATGCAAGTTGACCTCCTTCCTTTCGGAAACATTGAAGATGAAAATGCCAAGGTAAGTTTGGAAGGTACTGGCCTTACCAGTTTGAACATGCCTGGCTTCAAAGAAATTTATGAAAGCGGATTGCCCGAAGTAGAATTGGAAGGGGAACATCGATTCAAGTTCTGTACCTTGCCCGGAATCGTTATTCTAAAGCTCATCGCTTGGGAAGACCGTCCTGAAATCCGAAGGGATGACCTAAAGGACATTCTGACAATACTGACTCATTTTTTTGAAATGTACACCGACCAAATTTACGAGCATCATTCAGATTTATTTGGCGACAATGATTTTGGACTTAATCTCATTGCCGCACGGGTTATGGGTCGGGAGATGAAGAAAATAGCGATCAGGAATGAAAAACTCTATGAAAGACTGACCAATCTTTTGGAAAAAAATACCATGGATGTCAATACAAGCGAAATTAGCAAGATTATGGCAAATTGGGCCAATACTACTGTTGAGGAAAGTCTAAAACCATTAGTTGAAATTCAGCTTGGTTTCCGAGGCGATTGAAAAATATTTTTCCGTCCAACCCCAAATCTTACCATAACTAACCTGCGCGTGGATCCTATGGAGTTTCTTTAGCGTTCCGATAGATAAGCGTAAAGAAGAAACTCCATAGGGCGCAAACCGACCTTGGCTCGGCACACCATTCCTCTTCTCTCCCTATCCACAAAAAGCGCCCGGCAGGGCGCAAAGTTCCCCAATCGAGTCCCTTAATCATGTCATAGCCACAAACCTTTATTCCTGTACTTTGAATAATCCGCAAACTCATCCTTGAACCCGTTAAACATTTCTTCTTCTTTAAAACTATTGCCTCCCAACATATTTCCAAGGGCATAAACACCCTTTCGAAGAAGACGCGCCTGTTTTTTATCCACTTGCCTTCGGGAAACAACAACTACGGCTTCCTTCAACCCGTTCTGCATATGGTGTGCCAATTGAGGCAACGGAAGATTTGGCCGTATCCCATCCAACACGAAGAGATAGGCCGCCTTCTTATATTGCCCTGTCTCCACCAAATGACCGGCCCAAAGACTTTTTAAATTATCCCGTCCAGATATTTTGACGTCTTCCAAAATTTCTACCTGCTTGTTCAAAACTATATTTAGGTCTCTTGACGATTCCAGATAGGCTTGTGTTTTTGGAGCAAGCGGAACTTGTACCGGATACTTGGAATATATAGAAGCGATGCATAGCCTTTCTTCCTTTCTCTCAAAATAGAAGCCCTTGGCATTGAAAAATTCCACATAATCCCTCGGCGATTTCTCAAAGGATACCTGCATGCGTTCGGCGAATTTATGATAGCACTTCAGGCTCAAACGTTCAAATCGTTGCCGATATTTTGGGGTCATGGCCGCATAGAGGTTCGGGAACATCAATGGCAGGAATATCGCCGTCGGGCGTAGGTCGATTTCTTTTTCGGTCTTGTCGTTCAGAAGTCCGTCCAATACCTTTTCGTTCTCTCTGATAAAACTGGGGGAAGCATAAAATTCGATTTGTTCTGGATACGGCACCTTACCTATATCCAATTTTACTCGATGTTGATAGGAATTTGCATAGATAAGGTTGTTCCTATCATATCTTGTACCAAGACTGTGCATAAGCTCAAAAAGAACCCCCTTTTGTTTTGGTGCTTCGAATAGTTGCTTGCCGATGGCCTGTTCTATGAGTTCGGCCTTTTTATTCAGTTCTTTTTCTTCCCAGACCAATTCCGTGATGTGGAACTTGTCCTTTACAATATTAAAATGTTCTTTAATCATATTGCTTAAACTCCGGTTGTCGGTATGCAGGTATTTTCTGAGAAATAGAAAACGTTCCGATTTGGCCATTTCGGCGACTATCGGTTTTATGCGTATCCTATCGATGTGTTCCGAGAAAAGTAGTTGCCTTCCCGAATTTTGATAGGTCTCTTTATAGGCTTCCTTGATGCACTTTTGAAGTTCCAGTTTCAGCTGATTACTTTCTGCATACATCTGGGTAAACTCGCTTTTGAACAATTGGGGGTTTTGGCGGATTCCGATATTGGATGTTATTTCTTCGGCTTTGAGGACATATCCCGATTTGTCATAGATGGTAAAATCGACGTTTTTTTCTTCCTCATCATAATCGATTTTGCAATCCAGTTTTTGATACGATTCAAGGATGTCGGGCAGATGTTCGGGATTTATGGTTTTGAAAAGTCCGTAGGTTGTATTCAGTTGTTTTTCCAACCGCCTTTTGACCATGGGCAAGAGTTTTGAACTTTTGTTATGTTCAAATACCTTTTGCAGTTTTGGGCCGCTCAATTGTGGATGGACGGTATAGCCATTGATAAACCTTGATTTGTAGCCATCTTTTACCGCCACACCATACGATACGCCTACCCTGCCATTTCGCTCGACCGTCCTTAATTCAATATGATGTTTCTTGAGGTGTTCCGAAAGTTCGTTGAAACTGCGCACCTTGTACTTTTGCAAAGCAATGTTCACGATATCCTGTATATATAACCTGACACCGTTGATGTCCCGGTTCCGGAATTCGGGCATTTCGTATTTGGGGAGTTCCTTGGTCCGTTTTGTATCGGGCGATGGGGAAAGTCCGAACTCTTTTTCGAGGTATTTCTGGGTCGCTACGCTCCTTCTAATATCATTGGACAGGTTGATCTGCAAACAATCTTCTTTGATAGTGGACGAAACGATATGCACATGCTCATGTTTGGTGTCGTGATGACGGATTACGACAAAGGGCTGTTCGCCATAGCCCATGTGTTCCATATAATTTTTGGAGAGTTCGAAAAATTCCCTGTCGTTCAAATGTTCGCCACGGGGAAGGTTCAAAGAGATATGTGCATACCGTTTTTCAGAATCGTGGCGATTGCCAAGATGGTACAATACCCTGCCGAAAAACTTCATGTCCGTATCGGTATCGGAATAGGTATTCTGGAAACCGAGTACGGTGCTTTTAGGTTTGCCCGATACATAGTTCAGTACGCCATGTACATTGTTCCGATAAAGCACCCTTGCTATCATTCTTGGCTTTTGGTATTCATAGTTTCTATCAGTTCCAGCATCAGTTCGCTCGCCTTTTCAATTTCCAGTTCAAGGTTAGCGTTCGGGCTTCGCATGTTCTTATAGTTGGCAACCTTGACCAGTTGGTTGATGTTGGTGCCTATCTTGTTTATCTGGTAACTGAGGTTCGAAATATCATCGGGAATCTGTTTCTCCTTCGTGGTTTTTCCGTTCAAAATAAGCTTTCTCAAGAACGGGCCGACCGTTCCTCTTTTCCCGAAATCAAGATTGTAGGACTGCAGGATAGTCTTTACTTTTTCCAGTTCCGTGCCATTGAACCTGAGCGTTATGGCATGCTCCCTTTTCCTATCTCCGAGACGTTTTCTTCCACCTTTGTTGATTGTCATTTCTTGACTCGATTTTATCGGTTTTCACTTCGTCAGAAGTAGGCGTTTTGCGATGCGCAAAACATCACTTGCTATCCACCTTCGTGGATAAATATATAAAATGAAATTGAATTATAACAATCTAATAATCAATATTTTAAGACGTAAAATTATATAGAACCATATAAGGTTATTTGGAACCAATCGAGGAAATTATCTGGTCTAATATGGTGTTGAAAAAAACAAGGAAATATGGAAATATCCAAGTTTTTTGTGGGTAGGGAGAAAAAAGGGCAAGCGGTTTTTTGCGGCTTGGGCTTTTGCGCGGTTCCGAGGGTGTTGAAAAACCGGAGACGCAAAGACGACCGAATGCGGGCCAGCGAAGCGTGCCCACTCGGTCAGGATTGTAGGCGGAGGATTTTTAACTTCCGCAGGAACATGGGTGTTACACCTTTGAATAATCTACTCAAATGCTACTCACAAAAACCAAGAATATATTTCACTTTCTCTTCGTTTTCCAGTTTACCTCGTTCCAAAATCTCCTTGCCGTAAGCTGTACGAAAATGATGGTCGTGCAAAAATTTCAGATTCAGTTTGTGCCATTCTATATCGGATACTTTCATGATATCCTTTAAGTCCCACTCTCTTCTCAATAACAATTTTTTAAAGAAAAAATCCGGAGTTCCGATATGGAAAATGTCTGCGTCGCATAGTACCGCAGCATATTTACTTGTACAGTTTTGAGGCATTTTAGTTGCTTCAATACAAGCTAAAACGGTTTCTAGCTTTGCTTGTGGATACCCTTGCTTTTCCAAAAATTCCTTAGCAAGCCTTTTACTTACTTCTTCATGCCCCTGATATAACTCTAAATGTCCTGTATCATGAAACCAAGCCGCGATCACTATGGGTTCTATTTCTTCTTTGGATAGCCGCTGGTAGTTGCAAATGACTTTGACGTTGGAGACGACCTCTTTGGTGTGTTCGATATTGTGAAAGGGAAGCTGGGCACATTTGCCTGCCGATAAAAGCTGGGTGCAATATTTTTCTAATTCTGATATCATTTCTAAATCTATTGGAAAAAACTAGTAGGACATTATTCGTTTTTAGTTTCTAAGATTGAAATTCCCAACTGCCTATTTTATGCGTTCAACAAGAAATTCGGACAGAAAAGCGGAAGTATAAAAAACACGAAAATCAAAAAAAGCACGGCCCAAAGCACGCCCATCAACAAGGGGTACAACAAGATGCCGCCTTTCGCTTTCGGATTCAAAGAATGTGCAATCAACCCATGAATACCAACGCTAAACAAGGTAAAAATGAGTCCTGAAATGACAATCATGAATGTATTGGAATGTGTTTCCTTAATTGAAAACAAATAAAAGCCCAATATCAGGGCTACTGCAATCACGATACTATAAATTCTTCTGGCCATAATGAATGAAATTAAAGTGCTTCCTTAAAATAAAAGAGTTGATGATTTGCTCCCCTAAAGCTCAAAAGGGGCATTCTACCGTATGTTTCCATTTTTTTAACAAGATCTCGATGGAACCATTTTTTTATTATGCTTTTATGTTCCCTTTCCAACATAACTACCAAATCGGCATTGGTATCTCCAAGATAAATTCTGAGAGCGTCAAAAACATCATCGGTGAATAACAGCTCAAAATCCATTCGCTCATAGGTCACTTTTTCATGGAGCATTGTTTTGAACCATTCCATTTGCATCTCTCCCTTATATTCCTCCTTCGTGGAAATATGAACAACTTTTATTTCAGCATCCAATTGCTTGGCCATTTCCGCCAATTTTCGAATGGCGTACACATCTTCTTCTTCAAAATCGGTAGCATAAACGATGGTTTTAATCGATACATGACTAGCATCCGAAGGAATGGACAAAATAGGACATGGTGCTTTTTCTATAAGGTGCTTTGTCGTGCTCCCCATAATCATTTCCCGCAATGCACTCCCACCTTTCATACCTATGACGATCAAATAGGCGTGCCATTCCTCAGCCACCGAAATGATGCCTTTTATTACTGACTTATTTTCGACCGCCTGCAACTGCACGTTAGGGTCTTTCCAATCGCTTCCTAAATATTCTTCGTAGAATGCTTCCAATTTAGAACGGTGCGACTTAAAAGCACTCTCCTCCAAATGTGGAAAAGGCTCATCGAGTCCCTCCGTGCCTAAAACAGTTGGGTAATCGAATACATGGGTAACTACCAGACGGGTGCCCATCTGTTTCGCCATTTTATAAGCATATTTTAATGCGGCCACGGAGTTTTCCGAATAGTCAGTCGCGTATAGTATTGTTTTCACTTGATTGTTTTTATTTGATTTTAACAACAAAGCTATAACCCATAATCTGGAGGTTTCATGACCTAGGTCATGATAATCGCTTTCAACAGGGGATATCTTTGCGAATTATAAACACCAGTCTAACCGAAAAGTCTGGCATCCAAATAAAGATCCATACATGAAACACGTAATCAAAGTACTCGGAATTGTTATGTTACTAGCTGCTTGTTCAACTACCAAGGTTCTTAGTGATATCGACAAAGGAGCTGATTTTGATGGTTACAAAACTTACGCTTGGTCCGATGTGGAAGAACCTCTCAATGACGATTATCCCCAATATGATAATTCACTAAATAGGAAAAGATGGAAAAACGCTATCGACGCCGCTATGCAGAATGAAGGATATACTCTAGTGGAGGAAAACGCCGATCTACAAGTTGATTACCATATACAATTTGAACATAATGCGGTCGTAGACCATGAATACCACAACAATCCAAGAGATTACTATGAAAGCATGAAACCAACTTCGGTCTATCAATATGATGAAGGAATCATGACCATACATCTAATTGATCTTGAGCGTAATCAAGTCGTTTGGCAAGCTGTTTTAACGAAGGTATTGGATATTAGTCAACTCGATAAGGCCGATTCGAACATAAGAAAAGTAGTAAACAAAGCATTTGAAAAATTTCATTCGCAAATTGCTGAATAATAAACGAATTAGAAAAAGGGTAAGAAGGGCTTTGACATCTTACAAAAAACTGTTTTAGGATGCCACAATTATCTCCCTTATTGGCAATGGGAGTGCAAGCGATTGGCCCAAGTATCCGTTAATACTAATTCTTTTTAAATTCTTAAATTTTTCGTACTCCTGATATATATCATGATACACCTTCATGATTTCCGATAGTTTTGAATTCGCTTTTGAGACAACGAAAATCCATATCTCAATACGCTCAACTTTTAAGTATGCAATCATGATAAAAGACTATTCAAAACACTACAACGATCTCTCAAGACTAATGGGAGAATTGGGTGCAGAAATACCTGCCACTATGAGTGGTTTCAATAGCCTGCATAAGGCAAGTACAGCTGAAGGTGCGCTCTCTTCAAAAACCAAAGAACTTATCGCACTTGGCATAGCCATTACGGTACGGTGCGATGGATGTATAGCATTTCACGTACACGACGCGCTAAAATCAGGGGCCAGTTCGGAGGAGATTGTGGAGACCATAGGGGTTTCCGTGCTTATGGGTGGAGGCCCTGCGCTCATGTATGGCTGCGAGGCATTGGAGGCATTGAATCAATTCGTAGTATTGGAGAATAATTAAGGATATAACAAAAAAACATAGCATCATGAAAGAAGTAGTTTATAATTCAGACCTGCATTTTGAACATAAACAATGGAATTCTGAACTTGCCTTTTGGGAAGACGAGTTAAAAACGTTTAAAAACAGATTGAGCGAACTGGTAACCCGCTGGACGGATAAAGAAGTACTTGCGCAACTAGAACATTATCAGAATCAGTTTATACTTCACGGTGGAGTAATCGAGAATTTACAAGAGACCATTGAGAAACATGAAACAAACATCGCAGGCCATAGCCAAAAGGGCGATGAGTCGATGGATGTAGCCCTGGTCAAAAAACATTCGGAGTTTAGGTATCAAATGGAGGCCCAGCGGCAGATCTATGCTGACCTTAAAAAGGAATTCTTCCGGTTTCTTTCTAAGTATATGTAAGCACTCTGTCGAATATGGCCACCTTAAAACTTCCGAAGAAAAAAGACCTTAAAAGATACAATACCCTTTTCAGCGTACTTACCAAGTATGGCTTTGAGGATGTAATGGGTTCGACTACGGCCAAAAAACTCATCCCAAAAAACTACCTCAAAAAACATCCAGATACCGAAAAGGTGCTGTCACTCTCTACTTTTGAACGTATTCGTATGGTTTTGGAAGAGTTGGGACCTTCCTATGTAAAAATGGGACAGGTCATCAGCAATCGAGAGGATATGCTCCCTCCTGACCTCATCAAAGAACTGGAAAAATTACAGGATCACGTTCCTTCCTTGAAAAATTTTGACGTAGAAAATACGATTGAAACGGAACTTGAAATCACTTGTTCGGATTATTTCCGATCCATTGAGCAAGAGCCGCTGGCCGCAGCATCTTTGGCCCAGGTACATAAGGGGCAATTGCTCAATGGCGATATAGTGGCTTTGAAGATACAGCGTCCCGATGTTGGGGAGGTCATCGCATCGGATATTTCCATCATGAAAGAGGTTGCTAAAGCTTTGGAAAAATACAGTGTTCAAGCAAAGGCATTTCAGCCCATACAGCTTGTGGCATCCTTCGAAAAAAGCATCAATGAGGAGCTTAGTTTTTTACAGGAAGTGGACAATATGGAGCATTTTGCCAAAAATTTTGAAGGCAACGTTGCTATTTACGTCCCTAAAGTATATCGTGAACTATCGAACGACCATATCATCTGTATGGAATTCGTTGATGGTATCAAGGTGTCCGAAATTGAAAAGCTGAAGGCCCTGAATATCGACACCAAAGCGGTAGCACAGGTAGGGGTGGATCTGTACCTGGAACAAATTCTGGAATATGGTTTCTTTCATGCCGACCCACATCCTGGAAATATGTTCGTACTGCCAGAGGCGGAAAAAATCTGTTTTATCGATTTTGGTATGATGGGCAGCATTATGCCCAATGATAAGGAAGCCTTGGAAGATCTTCTTCAATATTTTTTGAGAAAGGATGTACACAAAATTGTCCAAGTTCTGAAAAAGATTGCCACAAAAACTGAAATTCCAGATGAAAAGAAACTGGAATACGATTTGTATGAACTGATAGAAGGGGTCAGTAATACCTCGCTGCAAAACATAAAGTTGGGCACCACTTTGGGGCAGTTTAAAAACGTACTCTACGAAAATAAGGTTAGCATACCCCATTACCTGTATATGTTGATCCGTGCCTTGGTAATTATCGAGGGTGTGGGACTAAAATTGGATCCCGAATTTAATATTACGGACAATCTAAAACCTTATATGTCAAAGATCGCCCGCAAGCGGTTTAGCCTAAAACGACTATTTAAAAAGAACGTACATTGGTTTCAAGATTACAATGCCCTTTTAGAAACCCTGCCAGACGACATCAATGACATCCTCAATAAGATTAAGAGTGGAAAATTGGTTATTGTACATGAGCATAAGGGCTTGAACGAGTTTAGAAATACATTGAAGACCGGGATTAATCGTTTGGTATATGCCGTTATAATAGCTGCCCTGTCAGTTGGATCTGCGCTTTTGGTCATGGCCGATATGCCACCGAAAATCAAAGGTATTCCCGTTTTGGGTGCTTTGGGTTTTTTACTATCGGCCGTTTTGGGGTTTATTATAGTGATTTCCATTTTTAAGAACAGGAATCAATAGTAGCATTATACATTTTCAGAATGCAAACAAGTCAATTATTAAATGAACTAATGGGGACATATATATTGGGCGTGCTCATTAGTATGGGCATCGGCTTGATATTAGGCTTGGAAAGGGAATACGACAAACTGAAAGAGGAACAAGGCTTCGCAGGCATACGCACATTTCCGATTGTTACCATCTTAGGCTTCTCCTTGGGCAGCCTTTCCGAAGCCTTTACACCGTGGCTGTTGATCATTAGCTTAGGTTCGTTTATTTTGTTTTTGGGGTTTAACCAATTTTCCAAAGCAGAAGAAGCCTATTCAAAAGGGTTGACCACCAATTTGGCCTTGATCGCCACTTTTGTTTTAGGAATACTGGTTTCTGCTGAATTCTATAGGGATGCCGTGGCAACAGCGGTCATCATCGTAACCTTACTTTCGTTAAAGACTCGGTTTCGTACGGTCATCAGTAATATAACCTCCGAGGAACTCTCTGCTTTTATAAAATTTTCCATAATCGCACTTTTAATACTGCCCTTTTTACCAAACGAAACCTATGGGCCCGATGATCTGTTGAATCCATTTGAGATTGGTTCCATAATTGTAATTGTATCCTTTTTGAACTTTATCGGCTATTTTTTAGTGAAATTCGTTGGTTCCGAAAAGGGTATTTTACTGACCGCAATTTTAGGAGGACTTATTTCCAGTACCGCGGTTACTTGGAGCTATGCATCAAAGAGTGTGGAATCTCCCGAACTCTCAAAAAAATATAGTGCGGGAATCATTATTGCTTCGGCCATTATGTTTCCCAGACTCGCCTTACTGGTATATATTTTCAATAGCACTCTTTTTACCTATTTGGCGCTGCCATTCGGTATATTGACCTTAATATGCTTGGTTACTTCTCTTATACTCATAAAAAGGGATACCAAAGAACCGGATACTAATATTAAATTGGGCAACCCATTGAATATATTAAACGCTATAGGTTTTGGAGTAATTTATGTGATTATTGGTTTTGCCGTTTTTTATGGGAATCGTTTTTTTGGGGAAAACGGCCTGTACTATACCGCTTTAATTGCGGGCTTGGCGGATACCGATGCCATTACCATAAGCATGGCAAAATTCTCCTTGTCAAATACAGATTTGAAACTCGCCTCCTCAGTCATTATTGCGGCTACCTTGAGCAATATGTTAGTAAAGTTGGGCATTACGTTATTCAAGGGCTCCAAAACTACCGGAAGATTGGTGGGGTATACTTTTGGAAGTATCATCTTTATCGGAATCATCTATATCCTTATCAGTAGGGGTTAGTTTATTTGAATCCAATATCCATAGTTTATCTTGCGCAACCACATTTAACATTTTTAATTTCTATGTAAATGCTACGGATAATGCCCAATGTATCGAACATTATCCAAACTTCTTTCCTAACCAATCAAAGAATCTTTCATTTTTTTCACAACCCTGACCTAGGTCAGGATTCCTTCCATAGGCCGACCCTAATTTTGTTCCATAATAGTTGAAAAGGCAACTGAAGACTATCATATTAAAACAATAAAGGAATGAAAAAAATGAACACACAGGATGCCAAGGAAATCGGCGAAAATCTTGGTATCGATTGGAAAAATGTTAGTCTAGATGAATTCGCGCAGGGTATAAATGTTGAATTTGAACATGGCACACGATTTCCAGAAACCAATGTTACGAACGACGACAAAATTTTGACCGGTAAAATTGCATGGGCTCATCTAAAAGAGTTTCCGGATTATTATACAAGATTGGAAAAAATGGAAAACGAAGCCGAAGAATATTGGAAAGAAAAGGAACAGAACTGATCAAGATTTTTTCCTGCCAACCTAAGTCAGGGAACTTGACGAAGAAATGAACGAGTTGGCAGATTAGCCTGCTACAAAAAGAATTTTAATAAGTATAAATCAGTAGTCTCAAATAAAAACAATTAGTTATGGACATTAAAAACAAAGACCGACACGCATATTTCATAGGAGGCGGACTTGCCTCTTTGGCCGGTGCGGTATACTTGCTGACAGATGGCAATTTTAAAGGAGAAAATATTCACATTATTGAGGCTTTACCCATTCTAGGTGGTAGCAATGACGGTTCAGGTACAAAATCCGAGGGCTTTGTGTGTCGTGGCGGGCGTATGCTTAATGAAGAAACATATGAGAACTTTTGGGATCTAACCAGTAAAATCCCCTCGCTGGAAATTTCCAATATCTCTGTAAAGGACGAAATATTGGCCTTTGATCACGCAAACCCTACCCATGCCAAAGCACGACTCGTTGATAAAGATGCGAAAATTTTGCCCGTGACCGATATGCAATTTAACACAGACGATCGTTTGAAAATGTTAAACCTGTTCTTTACCGATGAAGATAAGCTTGATAATATTACGATTCGCGATTGGTTTGGAGATCATTTCTTTACAACGAATTTCTGGTATCTGTGGCAAACGACTTTTGCCTTTCAAGAATGGTCAAGTCTCTTTGAACTCAAGAGATATATGAACCGAATGATTGTGGAGTTTTCTCGCATAGACACCCTTGAAGGCGTAACAAGAACCACCTATAACCAATACGAATCGGTTATTCTTCCAATAAAATCGTATTTGGATAAACATCAGGTTGACTTCTCATTGAGTAAAACAGTTACCGATTTAGATTTTAAACCTGGGGATGGAATTACAGTTACCGCTATTAGATGTACCAATGCGGACGGCGAGGCCGAAACCATTCAATTGAACAAAGAAGATATTTGTTTTTTTACCAATGGATGTATTACAGATAATTCAAATAATGGAGATTACGACACACCGGCAAAATATTTGCCAGACAACCCGCCTAGCTTCCTTCTATGGCAAAGAATTGCAAATAAGAAACCGAATTTATTAGGAAATCCGGATCCATTCTTTACCAAACCAGATCAAACGAAATGGTATTCTTTTACCTGCTCCCTAAAAGGAAACGAGATGTTAAAACGCATCGAAGAATTTTCGGGCAACAAACCTGGTAACGGGGCATTAATGACATTTAAAGATTCCTCATGGAGAATGTCAATAGTAGTTGCTGCACAACCGCACTTTAAGGAACAAGGTAATGACACCACTATTTTTTGGGGTTATGGGCTACATCCGGATAATGTAGGAGACCATGTTAAAAAAGCTATGATCGATTGTACCGGAGAGGAAATCTTGACAGAGTTAATTCATCATTTGCATTTTGAAAAGTACGAGCAGAAAATCAAAGAAAGCGTAATCAATGTCATCCCAACAATGATGCCTTATATCGATGCCTTGTTTCAACCAAGAGCAAAGACCGACCGTCCCGATGTGGTTCCTAAAGGATCTACCAATTTAGCGCTTATCAGTCAGTTTGTTGAAATTCCTGAAGATATGGTTTTTACGGAAGAATATTCAGTCCGCGCAGCACGATTGGCTGTTTATACCCTTTTGAAACTGGATAAGGAAGTAGCTCCGGTTACCTCACACAACAAGAAACCAGAGGTACTGGCCAAAGCCGTACATACAGCATACAGGTCATAAATAACAGGGTTGGGATATAAAAAAGCGAATTTAAATCACCATAAATATAAATCAGTAATAACACTTAAAAACAAGAAAAATGGCAAACATTATCGTCGTTTCTTTTACGGAAGAAACAAAAGCTATCGAAGCTTTGCACAAAATGAAAGAATTGGATTCTTACGGAGACATCACATTATATGAACATATGATGATCCGTAAAAAAGAGAACGACCATTATGAGGTCTTAAACGACGAGACCACCGATGCGGGTTGGAGAACACTTACAGGAATGGCCTTAGGAGGCCTTGTAGGTGCCTTTGCAGGACCTATCGGATTGGTCGTCGGTTTGTATTCAGGTACCGCAGTAGGCGCTATCTTAGATATTGGTCGTTACGATTTCGAAGACGATTTCATACACAAGGTCAACAATAAAATGAAGGCAGGCGAAATAACCATTGTCGCCGAGGTTGGCGAAGACAGTTCAGTCTTTATCGACAATTACCTTAAACCTCTAGATGCTAAAATTATGCGAACCGATGCAGGTGTAGAATTTGACACCTATATGGATGAACAAATTGAGGAACTGGAAGAAGAAATCGAAGACGAACGCGAAAAACTTAAAAAAGCCACCGCAGATGAAAAGGTAAAAATCAGTGCCAAGATTGCTGAACTGAAGGCAAAACGTAAAGCAAAGATTGCCGAGTTGGAAGCAAAAAGAAAGTCTGCCCTTAAGGATGTCAAGGACAAAACGAAAGCTAGAATCGAAAAATTGGAATCGAATCTTAATAAATATGAGGACAATCTCACCGATTCAATTACACAAGCAAGGGCAAATAGGCTCAAAAAAAGGATCAACAGACAAAAGTCGAAGTTGAATAAGTTGAACCATCAGTTGGAAGAAGTTCTTGACTAAGCTAATAACAACTCCCCGAGGTACGCCTCGGGGTTTCATTTTATTTAAACAGGATAAACAGTAATAAATAAATCATGAGAACCCGAATTTTATCCTTGGCTGTAATAGCTCTTATGGGAGGAACAATAATGACAGGTTGCGGAGCAGCATCAAAAAGGGATGTGACTTCTGCAAAACAGAATATCAAGAAAGCGGACAAAGATTTGAAACATGCAAGAACGGCTGCCCATGAAGAAATCAAAACCGATGTAGAAGCAGATTGGGCAAAATTCAAAGACAAAAGCGATACCGCTTTTGAAGAAAGGGCGATTCTTATCGATGAATTCGAGGGGGCACTTTCACAAGTTGGTCAACAAAGAATACAAGAAATGAATCTTCAACTGGCCAAGTTGAAAAGAAAAAATGATGCACTCAAAAACAGATTGGCTCAAAGAAATGATTCGTTCAAGGAAAAAAGAATCAGGTTCAATGCATCTGCCAAAGAAAAAGAGCAAAAGTTCGAAGCCGAGTTCAACCATGATATGCATGAGCTGGGCACGGCATTAAAAGACCTTTTTAAAAACAACGTACAATAGACATTTAATAATCTTTAAAACAAGAAATCATGAGAACAAGAATTTTATCCTTGGCCGTAATAGCACTTATGGCTGGAACAATAGTAACAAGTTGCGGCGAGGCTTCAAAAAAAGATATGAAAGCCGCAAAAGAAGATATGACTGAAGTGGGTAAAGACTTAAGTCAGGCAAGTAAAGATGCTCAAGAAGAAATACAGACAGCCGTAAAAGCAGATTGGGGAAGATTTAAGGCCAATTCCGAGGCTAGCATTGCGGATATGGAAAGTGATGTCAAAACATTGCGTGAAAAGATTTCCAAGGCCAGTAAAAAGGAACAAGAAAAATTGACGGCAGATCTCGATCGTTTGGAAGAGAAAAACAAAGAGCTTCAAGCGAAATTAGAACAACGGGGTCGCGACTTCAAAGAAAACGTAATCGAGTTTAACGAGTCTGCCAAAGCAAAAGAGCAGCAATTCGAGCGAGAGTTTACCTATGATATGGATGAGTTGGGTACAGCGCTGAAAGATCTTTTTAAAGATAACGTAGAATAATAATCATAAAGAACAATATCATGGCAACAACAGTATTAAATTCGGTACGATCCGCAGCAAAAAACTGGTGGATATCCCCAATCATCGGGGCACTATATATTTTCGCGGGGTTTTGGGTATTCAGAACCCCTCTGGCAAGCTACATTTCGCTAAGCATCATTTTTAGTGTTTTAATCTTTGTCTCAGGCATCATGGAGATTGCCTTCGCAATTTCCAACAGAAAGGAAATCCCGGGTTGGGGTTGGTATCTTACTGGCGGAATTTTAGACCTGATTATCGGGATACTATTAATTTCCAATCCCGTGATGACCATGGCTATTTTACCCTATTTCGTTGGTTTTTGGCTATTGTTTAGGGGTATTATGGCTATCGGCGTCTCTATTCAATCAAGCACCTTGGGCATGCCCAATTGGGGTTGGTTGCTGGCATCGGGCATAGCTACTTTGATCTTTGCATTTTTGGTATTGGCGAATCCGCTTTTTGGTGGCTTAAGCATCGTTTATATGACGGCCTTTGCTTTTATTTTTATGGGCGTGTTCAGAATATTTCTGGGCTTTGACCTAAAAAAAATTCATAAGGCCATTAAATAAAAATAATCGTGAATATGGTTATATGAGAATTAAAAGCAGCGATAAAACAAGAAAAATTGGTTGGTTGGTTATTTTCAGTTTCTTGTTTAGCGTGGTGTGGGCAAATTCCTTGATCGGTACTACCGACCTGGCGAATTGGCTAATTGAAAACACCCTTACGGTCATCTCGCTGCTTTTTTTGATTCTTACCTATAAGAGATACAGATTCAGCAACTTTAGTTATTTGTTGATCTGTACTTTTTTGTGTCTGCACGTCTATGGCTCAAAATATACCTATGCGGATAATACCTTCGGATTTTGGTTGCAGGATATTTTTCATTCTTCAAGAAACCAATACGACAGACTAGTACATTTTAGCTTTGGTTTTCTGTTGTATTACCCAATGCAGGAATGTTTTTCAAAATGGTTGCACTACCCCGGACGTATAGCTTTCTTTTTACCTGTAACGGTTGTGCTTTCGGTTGGTGCTCTTTATGAAATTATCGAATGGTTGGTCGCTGCTATATTTTTTGTCGAACAGGGCATTTCCTATCTGGGGACCCAAGGCGATGTATGGGATGCGCAGAAAGATATGGCCATGGCATTTTTAGGAACTGCGATTGCTTCCTCGTTGTATTGGACGGCTACTAAAGTAGTGTCATCCAAGGTAGAATCGAATACATCAATTTCATAAAGTAATGCATTACCTCTTAATCCATAAATCTAAAAAAATGAAAAAAACACTTTTTATTGTTACGCTATTACTTGGCTTTATTGGAAACTCCCAAAGCTTATCAGAGCTCTACAAAGAGGTTAATTCCGCCGTTGTAATAATTGATATTTTAAGTGTGAAACCCATAATGAAGAATAACGATCAAAAATTAATCGCTCAATCTGCACAAGGCTCTGGTATTTTGATTTCGGACGATGGGTGTATCTGGACAGCGGCCCATGTTGTACAATCGGCAGAAGTGGTCAGGGTTGAGTTTTTGGATGGAGATGTCTATGAAGCAGAAGTCCTTTCGTCCAATCCTCAAGCAGATGTCGCGATGATTAAGATTATGGATAATTTTAAACTAAAGAACAAAAAACCAGTTAAAATAGGTAATTCGAATGAGTTGCAAATAGGAGAGGATGTCTTTGTGGTAGGTGCTCCGCTTAGGCTGAAACAATCCTTGTCTAAAGGCATTTTAAGTGGACGACATATTCCACAGAGTCTGGGAAATGGCTTTGTGAAAATCGAATTTCTTCAAACAGATGCCGCAATAAACTCAGGAAATTCAGGAGGCCCCATGTTCAATATGAAGGGAGAAGTGATTGGGATTACAAGTAGCATTTATAGCAGTTCAGGAGGGTTTAACGGTATTGGCTTTGCAGCATCTTCAAATGTCGCCAAGAAATTGCTGATGGACGAGTCTAATATCTGGACGGGCATGGAATCCATTGCAATTGCTGGAAACATAGCAAGGGCACTAAATGTTCCGCAGGAATCCGCACTACTAGTTCTCAGTTTATCATCTAAGGGGGCGGCCAACAAGCTTGGCCTTCAAGGAGGCTCAATTCCCGCAATAATCGATGGTACTGAATTATTGATTGGAGGCGATATTATCTTGGATTTCGCAGGTGTTAAATTTCAAGGTAATGATTTTCAGGAATTGATTAGGGAAAAATATGATGCTTATAATAAAGGGGATAAAATTCCTATAACAGTTTTAAGAAATGGAAAAATCGGCACTATCGTATTTAAGAAAGAATAAAAAAAACTCTGGCACTAACTATCATAGTTTTGTACCTCGTACCGACCCTCCAGAGCTTGGGTATTTTCTAAAAAAGCGGCAAGAAAGGTTTCTCAAAAAGAGCCCCATCCAACTTCATTTTGTTTTCCCCACCAAACTCGGATGGAATAGGACTCTTGCAATTTCTATAGGCTTTTTTGATATCCTTTTGTGAAGCATCTTTATCAACGCTCAAGATTTTATGATAATCATACTAATTCATTGCTTCAAGGTATTAATTTTCTAAAGCATACCTATTGAAAAAACTGGCCTCAAGGCTCTTACGGGCATTTTCCAACAATTGCCGCACCTCTTCAAAACTTTGGTTGCGGATGATGGCGATTTCCTCTAGGGTAAATTGGTACTCCGTGGCCAGTTCAAAGACCGTTCGCATGGGTAATGGTAAATTGTGCAATACCATAGCGGTATGTTTTCTGATATTCTCCTCGCCCAGATCCTTATCAAGCTGCTCCATGATTTCTTTTTTGTCGTCTTCCACGAAAACATGGTTCAGCATGTAGTTATTCTTGGGGTACGAAATATCGTCCAAGTCCTCGATCATGACCAAATCTCCATCACCATCGGTGCTGAATTTTTCTTCCATTTCGTCCCATTCAGGTTTGGAATAATCATCAATATTTTTAAAAAAATACTCATCAAATTCTTCGTCGATGATGGTATCTTCCAAAAGTTCATCCGCTTTCTTGAATAACCAAGAATGCAGCTCCTCTTTATTCTTGACCTCGTCAAAATGGTCATAGGTCTCGATAAAAAGCTGATCGATAAAATCATCTGGTTTGTATTTGCCCTTCGGTAGATTTCCTTTGATTAAGGCAGTGCCTAGTCTTGCGGTTATGTAACGTTTGACCTGATGCAAGGCTTTCAATAGCAAACTGTTGAACTCTGCTTGCTCGTTTTCTTTTTTGAACTGTACCAAATCGGAATACGTACTCGCTACGAATACATTAAACTCTTTTTTGCTTTCATAATATTTGAGGGTGTCCATGTTGTAATTTTTTTTATTTATTGCACACTTCAAAAATGCGGACTTGTCAGGTATAATAGCATGACTTAGGTCAGCTTAAAAAACAAAGTCATCTTATGTTTTGGTTCGGAACGGAAATTTATCGTCAACGCCCCTAGGAATGCATTTCAATGCTTCGCTAGCTCAATTATTTGGAATCTTCTAAACGATCTTTCAACTTCTCAATGTCAAAACGCTTTCCCCTGACCAAAAGCAAGTACTTACCATCCTTCAGCCTTTTGGCGTTTAAGTTCGCTTTGGCCTCACTAACGCCCAGCCCCCTAAAAACTCCGTATATCCCACCAGATAATTCGCCAAGTGTTTTTTTGCCTACCGGATTAAGAAACATGGATACCAAAAAACCGGCTACGAATAGGCAGCCAATTTCAGAATTGCAAAAAGTATCAAAATCGGTATCTGTACCCAACAGTTCTTTAAAATAGCTTTGCAGTTGTCTTTTTTTATGAGCCAAATCCTTTCGGTCATTTGCATGGACATCTTCCAGATTACCAATAATCGTTATCATTATCTTGTTAGTACCACCTTGATTTACCGTTTTTAAAGCGGCTTCAAGTTCAGATAATTGATTATAAGACTTTAAGAGAGCTTGTTTTTGTTCCGTTTTTGGGACTTGCATATATAATTCAATTTAGAGATAGCATAATCATAGGTTGGGGCGTTCTCTATCGCTAAATTACTTCGGCATGTTTTTAGTTTACCTGACCCAAGTCATGATGCTAAAAATTTTACTGGTTTAATTTTGTCCAAGATAATAATGAGTTATTCATCTTAAAAAGTAAGATTATGTCAAACGATAGTGGAAATGTAGTATTGGCCCTCTTAACAGGAGCGGCCATAGGCGCAGGAATCGGTATTCTGTACGCACCTGACAAAGGTTCGCAAACAAGAGGTAAGATAAAGCACAAAGCGCAAGACGCGGGCCATGACCTTACGGATCATATCTCCCAAGCGAAAGAAGATTTGACCAAAACGGTCAATGAAAAGACAGCTATTTTCGACCGAAAATTGGATGATGCCATCTCTACCATGAGCTATAAGGCCGATGACATTATCGCCACCCTGGAACGCAAGCTAGAAGACCTGAAAAAGAAAAACACCTAACTACAAAAATAAAGGGATATGGCTTTTGAAGCATTGAAAAAAGACATTGTTGACGTAGATACCGATATGAGGTCTTATTTGAAAAATAGCGAAGAGTACCTAAAACTGAAGACCTTCAAGGTACTTATGAAATCGGTTACTGCCGGAGCTCAAACTGCGGTTGTTGGGGCTATTTTATTAATAGCCCTGTTTATGCTGTCATTGGGTGCCTCCCTTGCCATAAATGAGGCATTCGACAGTTTTTATTATGGATTTATGATTACGGGACTTTTCTTTATAGTCATCGCAATTCTTTGTTACTTTTTTAGGGGTGCGCTGAACAGACCGTTACTGCGGAAATTTTCAAAACATTATTTTGATAGACCATGACAAAAAAATACAGTTCGTTTTCTGAAATAGATAAAGACCTAAATATTTTACGCCTTCAGCGAGAAATCGCCATGGAAAGTTTAAAATTCAATTTGAACAATACCAAGGCCGACCTATTGCCCAATCAACTGCTTGGTGGAGCGAGTGGTCTTTTGCAGCAACAGCTATTGACCTTCGCTATTAAAAAATTATCAGGTATTTTCCGGAAACGCCATAGCGTTACGGTTTTGGATTGATTGCTTTTTTGTCGTTCTGAGACAAAAGAAATCTTCTAGCCAAATTCTGCAATATGCTGTAATTGTTTTTTATCGGACAGTTTAATTCTACGAGATTCGCCCAATTGGATCAAGCCTTCTTCCTTAAAGCTCGAAAGGGCACGTATCGCCGTTTCGGTCGCAGTACCTATGAGGCCTGCAAAATCTTCCCTGGAAACACTTATGCCCATGTCGTCATCTTTGATAAGTCCTTTATCGTAAAGTCCCAAGAGCGTCATTGCAGCCCTTTTTCGAACGGTATCGAAAGCCATGCCCATTAACTGATCTTGCATATGCAATATATCATTTGAAATCATACTGATGAACTTGTTCGATACATCCCTATTGTTGAACAATAGTTGGGTAAAATCTTTCTTGGGAATACTACAAATTTCAGCTGTGGTAAGTGCAACGGCAGTTTCGGTATATAGTCCCGAACTTCCCAAAATCGAAAGTTGGCCGATAAAGTCGCCGGCATTGAACATTCCCGTGACATATTCTTTTCCGTTTTCGTTGTGCTTGTATGTTTTGACCTGTCCGCTTTGAATGAAATACAGATTATGCGCGATGAATCCCTCTGAAAATATCTCTTCTTTGGATTTAAATTCGGTTAGATCACGATCGTTCGAAAGGTCTTTTAGGTTTTGATATTTTGAGGCTTCCTTTATAAACTCATTGATGCCTTGTACACTTCTGGCAAATTCCTTACGCAAGAACGCGTTCTTTTTAAGGCGCCCTTCGACCGCCTCCAGTAATTCATTGGCTTCAAAAGGTTTTGTCAAATAATCATCGGCCCCCATCGTCATTCCTTTGCGCAGATCTGACCTTTCCGATTTTGCCGTCAAGAAAATAAACGGAACCGCCGCCGTTATATGGTTTTTGCTCAAGTGCTGAAATACGCCATAACCATCAACTTCTGGCATCATAATATCGCACAATATAAGGTCCGGCGTGAAACGTTGCGCTTTTTCAATACCTATCTTTCCGTTTTCGGCGGTGGTTACCTCGTAGTTCTCAAGTTCAAGAATTTCAGAGGTCATTTCACGAACCTCTTGATTATCTTCGATTAATAGTATTTTTTTCATTTTGTGATTAGATTTAAGGGTAATTCAACTGTAAAAGTGGTGCCTTCGTTCAGTTTACTTTGAAAGCTGATGGCCCCACCCATTAATTCTGTGTATTGCTTTACGATATTCAATCCTAGGCCTGTTCCTTGAATATTGGTAACATTACTGGCGCGATAAAACCGTTGAAATAAATGGTCTTGATTTTCGGCCGGTATGCCAATACCTTGATCGGTAACTGCTATCAAAAGTCGTGTATCGTTAGCATTAATTTTATACGTAATCGTTTTGTTTTCTTCTGAATATTTAATGGCGTTCGACAATAGGTTATGCGTAATATGCCGCATTAATTTAGGGTCAAGAGCTACTTCAATACTTGACCGATTATTGACAACTTCGATTACTTGCCCGTTCTTTTTGATGCCCTCAATTTCTTCGACCAAAGAGTTTGAGAAATCTACGAAATCAAATAAACTTGGTTGCGCCTTCACTTTTCCTTCTTCTAGCTTGCTCAAAGAGAGGAAGTCATTGAGTATGACCACCAAATTTTTTACGCTCGATTTTATAGAGCCTACATATCTTATTCTTTTATCTTCTTTGCCCGGTGCATTCTGTCGTTCAATGAGGTTGGTCGCGGAAAGAATAGTGCTCAAAGGCGTTCGAAACTCGTGCGAGGCCATTGAAATAAAACTTGATTTTAACTCATTAAGTTCTTGTTCTTTTTCCAAAGCATTCAAGATTTCAAGCTCTATTTGTTTTTGCTTGGAAATATTATTATAAACGAATAGGGCGTGTTTTATTTGTTTATCGTTATCATACAAAGGAGTAGTATTTACGCCATAAGTATTTTTTCTATACCTTGTTTCGAAAGTCAGGTGCTTTCCGTCAAGGGTCTTATCGATATCTTTTTTGATCTGTAGTTTTTGATCTTCGGATAACAATGCAATTTCATCAATGGAAATCCCTTTGAAATCGGTTCCCTTCAATCGAAAATTAGTCAACTCTTCGCCATCTAAGTAAGTAATTCGATGCTGCCTGTCCACTACTGCGATTGCACCATGGGGAAAGTTTTTAGAAATGGCAGAAAACATCTCTTGACTGGCTACAGCACTATTTTCGGCCGTCTTGGTAATCTGTACTTGGTCTTCCAAGCTTAAATTCGATTCAACCAATTTCTCGACCATTGCCTTTAGTTCGTCGGTGCGCTCTTCAACTTTTGCCTCAAGTTCCTGCGTATAGGCCGCAAGTTTTTCTTTACTACGCGTCAATGCCTTGGTCGTTCTGTGATGTTCGATCGCAATGCCTGCCAATGAAATCGTATTTAGGATCAGTTCTCTTTCGGCGGAAGATGGCTCTCTGGGTATGTCGGAATAAATGGCAAATGTACCCAACACTTTTTGGTCGGATGAAAATATTGGGAAAGACCAGCAGGACCTTAAATTATCGGCCAGGGCCAATTCCCTATAAGCTGCCCAAAGAGGGTCCTTGGCAATATCGGAAACGATAATCTCCTTTTTAAAGTGGGCCGCCGTACCGCACGATCCCACATTAGGGCCGATGGCGACCCCCTCAATTGCTTTACCAAATGTTTTGGGTAAATGAGGTGCTGACATTTTGTGCAAGGTGCCACTTTCGGCGTTCAACTGTAATAAAGTTGCTATGCAATTAGTAATCTGTTTTTCTATTATTCCCACAATCTGATCGCCAATGCGCTCCAAAGGTTCAAGTTGGATAACGCCCTCAAGCACTTTCGCCCCTTTGATCCTCATCAGTTCCATTTTTTTTCTTTGGGTAATATCGCGCGTGATGGCCAAAAAATCGCCGTTTTCTTTTTGAACTATCCGCGCCTCAAAATGTTTGGGCGCCTCACTAATTGTAAGTGTATATTCAAAAATTTGGGTTTCTTTGGAATTTTCACAAGCCACAAAAGCCGCCAGTACTTTATCAGATATCCTTTGTGGCAATACGTCGGCAATGTTTTGACCAATAAGTTCGTCTTTTGGAGCGAGGAGTTGGGAGGCATCTGAGACATGGACATCAAGATAGTTTCCCTTCCTGTCAAAGACAAAGACCAAATCAGGTAAAGCCTGTAAAATAGCCTTGTTCCGTTGTTCGCTCGTTTTTAGTTCTTGGTGGGTCTTTATCCCTTCGGTAACATCCTGCATATAGCCTTCGAGCCTCACAAGTTTACCGGTATCGTCAAATACACCCATCCCATGTTCCAAAATCCATTTGGTTTCGTTGTTGGCCGTTCTAATGCGAAATGAAACTTGAAAAGATTCGTTTTTTGATAGGGCTTTTTGAACGGTGTCCCACACAGTTTGACGGTCTTCGGGGGCTATCAAACTACCCCAATCGACACTGCCCTCATAAAATTGTTGGGGGGTATATCCACATACAGCATAGCAACCTTCGCTCATGAATTCCATACTCCATTGTTCATCATTTTTGCAACTATAAACGATACCCGAGAGATTACCAATTAGGGTACGTAGTTTTCTATCGTTTTCGTCGGTAGTAATCAAAGTGTTTTGTGTTGTGGATATCGGATGTGCCATACTGCAATCTATAAATCAAGTATTCATAAAACCACCTCTTTTTGTGTCGGTTCCACTTCCATTCTTCTGAGTTTTGGAAGGGTATCTGCATGGAATTCCTTTATGTAGGCTATCAATTCTTCCCTGACCGTACATCTCAAATTCCATACATCCGATGCATTCTTTGCACTAAAGGTCGCCCTCAATTCCATGGTGCGCTCATTAGTATGTGTTACCAATAACTTGGCTACATTTTTATCCCATAACGAATCGTGCTTCAAAACATCGAACAACTTTGTTCTCAGTTCGCCGACCGGGAATATATAATCTACGTAAAAATAGACGCTTCCGATTATTTCCTGGGAATTAAATGTCCAGTTTACAAAGGGCTTGTCGTTAAAATAGCTCAGGGGAAGTACCAATCTGCGCCAATCCCAAATTTTTATGACCACGTAGGTCAGGGTTATATCCTCAACGGTTCCGAATTCTCCCTCGATAACCACCTCATCATCGATCTTAATGGGTTGTGTAAAGGCGATTTGAAAACCCGTAATCAAATTGGCAAAGGATTTCTGTGCGGCGACCCCGGCAATAATCCCGATAACCCCGGCAGATGTGAGTATTGTAGTACCTAATTTTTTGGCCGCAGGTATATTCCATAAAATAGCCGCAACCGCAATTGTAATGACAATGACATAGACAATACTTTTGATAAACCGAAGCTGGGTAAGTACTTTTCTATCTTTTGTCTTGTGGTCGCTTGCTATCTCGAATTTATGTTTTACCACCTCTTCGAGGGCCTGCAATAATGCAATAAGGATCCAAGTAATATTAATGATGATAAAGGCCTCAATAAGCTTGTGCCAAAAGGTGTTCAGTTCTAAAAAAGTAAGGGAGCCGTAAATAAACAGTATGGGCAAGAAAAACTTGGCCGGTGTTTTAAGATGCAGCAATAATTGTTCTTTTAAGATGGTAGGTCTTCTTTTGTTCCCAAGTTTTAAGAATGTGTAAAAGACCCATTGCAAGGCTAGACCCAAAAGAACGCACAACGCCAATATGGCCAGATAGCTGAGCCAAGATTCTTCGCCAAAGAGTTTTGTGATACTAGTGTCCATGTGCTGTTTTGGCAAATGTATTGTTGCACATAGTACCAATACATGACCTATGTCATGATTTCTGTTTTATAGAAATTTTTTGACTTAATTTATTCTGGATTAGATGGTTGTGTTCCCTTTTGTTCTTCCAGAATGTTTTTGGCAGCAACATAACCCAACTCAAAAATAGCATCGATACTGTTCATATTAAACGTACCATACCCTGCCAAACCCTCAGGCGATATTACCACATCGCAGTCTGGGAATTTAAATATGGATTCAGAGGCGGATTTTAGTTTGTAAGCTCGTTCAGCTACGGTATAGGAATGTTTTAGATCTTCGATTTTAACTTTCTTCAACGGGTTGACGTATACCCCGATTATTTTGTCACAATCCTTCTTTAAAGGTTCGGTCGGAAAATTGTTCAATACGCCACCATCTACGTAGTATGTGGATCCTATTTTCATGGGCGTAAACATTCCTGGAAAGGAGGCCGACGCCAAAATCGGTCTGATCAGTTCTCCCTCATGAAATATTTTGAGTGTCCCTTCAATAATATTGGTAGCCGTTATAAAAAGAGGTTTCTTCAAAGTGCTGAAATCATCCTCTGGAAAATATTCCTTGAAATTGTCGTAAAATTTTTCGGTATCAAGAAAACCAGGTTTGCTACGCGCATATCGATTCGTATGGAATATGGGAATGGTCTTAAATAAATTCAATATTTCGGCCCAGCCAACACCTCCGGCATACAGCGAACCTACAATGGCACCTGCACTCGTACCCGCAATATGAGTTGGGAATATCCCATGTTCTTCCAACGCTTTTATGGCGCCTATATGCGCCACACCTCTTATTCCGCCTCCAGAAAGTACCAGACCTGTATTCATTTTGTTCTGCTTGTTTTGCGAATTTACCAAGTACGCCCTTACTTTTAGATGACCTATGTCATAAAAATCAGCTATAAAACAGGGCTGAAAATTTTGGCTAGGCCTTCCTTCAAACGATCAGGCTTTGGCCTTTTGAGATACGCTTGGTAGTCAAGTTGTTCGCTTTTTTCACAATCCTTTAAAAAATCATTTTTTAGTTGTTGGGTAAACTCCCGTTCGTATACCAAAACGTTTACTTCATAGTTCTGTTCAAAGCTTCTTACATCTAAATTTGCCGTTCCTATCGTTGTCAATTCATCATCGGACAACATCAGTTTACTATGCAAAAATCCATCGGGATATAAATAAATCTTTACCCCGGCCTCCAGAAAATCCTCAAAATACGCACGAACGCTCCATTTGACCAAAAAGCTGTCGGAATTGGCAGAAAGCATGAGCCTAACATCAACACCACTCAATGCGGCTACTTGCAAGGCTTCCATTAAAGCCTCTCCGGGTATTATATACGGGTTGGCAATATAGATGTACTTCTTGGCCCTGTTAATAATAGAAAAATAAAGTTGGTGTATGGATGAAAAATCGGAGTCCGGTCCGCTGCTAATAACCTGGGCAATGGATTGCCCCGGAATTGATTTACCCAAGAAATAACCCGCTGCCAAAATATCATCTTTGCCACTAGCGAAATTCCAGTCCATAGCAAAAACAGCCTGCAAGCTATTTACTATAGGCCCTCTAAGCCGAAGGTGCAAATCATGCCATGTTCCTAGAATCGGGTCTCCTTTAAGATACTTATCCGATACATTGATTCCTCCTGTAAATGCGGTCGAACCATCTACAACCACAATTTTTCGATGGTTGCGATAGTTAATGGATGAAAGCAACCTACCGAAACGTATGGGCAGAAACCCGTAAATCTGAACGCCCGCCTCTTTAAGAAGGCCAATGTAGGTCTTGCTCAGGGTGTTACTGCCCAAGCCGTCATACATGAAGCGGACTTCAACGCCCTCTTTGGTCTTCCGTTGCAATATGGACAAAAACCTATCGGCCAACTCGCCTTCCTCAAAAATGTAATATTGAATGTGGATGAATTTTTTGGCACTTTCCATGGCCTCGAAAATGGCCGTAAAGGTTGCAGGTCCGTTTTTGAGCGGTGTCAGTTCATTGCCCGGGCTGGGCAAAAATTTGGAAGTTTTTGCGATAAGTTTTGCCAATTTAATATGGTCTTTGATCGGGGCGGGAATGTTGGCGTCACCATCCTTACCGAGATTATCGTAATATGCTTCGACGGTTTTGAAATATGCCGAAACCTCCTTGGTTTTCTTTAGTTTATAGAACTTGTTCTTGCGTCTATTTCGTCCGAGCGCGAAATAAAACAACATTCCACCTACGGGGATGGTAAAAATGGCCAACATCCATCCCAAGGTCTTGGTGGGGCGAATACCGTAAAGTAGCAATCGGCCAACTAGTGCAATGGCAAAAAGAAAATACACAATAAGTGCGATGGTCATAATTCAAGAAGCATTTTTAAGTTGGGATCACTTGGCTGAATTAAGTAAGGTAGGAATAAGTTTCAATCTTCGATACCCTTTGAATACTCTTATTCACGAGCATTCATTTCAAAGTTTACGATTCCACCATCTATTATCGCTTTTTGTAAGACCCCGTTTTTATAATAATAGCTATTCTCTTTGCCCTTTGCATTGATTTTTTTATAGCTGTTATTTCCCATGGAAACAATCGTGTTCATAGTGCCATCCTGTTCAGAATAGCAACTACTGATTTTCGCAGGTTCTTTGAAATACAGTAAAATAGTGGCGTATTCGATGGATTCATCCAGGCTACTTTCTTTTTGGTTTTTTACAATTTTATAACCAGCATTGTTCCGTAAAGTGCTTGTCTCTGCATGTGGTTTGTCATTTACCGTAATATGGACGTCAGCTTTTTGAAGCAAGAAGTTATCAAAGGTTACATCATATTCATAGTTGACTTTGATGTCCTTTATTATATGTGTTTTTATGCTGGTAAAGCTCTGATAAGTTGTTTTGGAGCCTTTAGTTATTTGACTTGCTTTTAAACTCCCTACCACTTTGTTCTTTACAACGATGTCGAAATAAAGGGATGAATCTTTAGGGTCTGAATTACCATCCAGAAGAATCAAAAAAATAACGAGAATTAGATGGCGTATCATAAGAGGGTATTGAAAATTTCTTGGTGCTATTATTACGGTGCAAATTACCGTATTTAAACATGACCTAAACCTGACCTAGGTCATGAGCCGAAATGTTCCTCTTGTATAATTTTGCTCTATAAAGTGATTGGAATAACAATTATAAAAAATAACATAAAATGGAAACAATAGAAGCACAAGAAGCAATTATCCCAATGCCTAGAATCGGGGATAAAGCACCATCATTTCAAGCAGTAACCACACAGGGAAACATTAATTTTCCAGATGATTATATGGGAAAATGGGTCATCTTATTCAGCCATCCGGCAGATTTTACGCCTGTTTGTACCTCCGAATTTATGACTTTTGCCCATCTCGAAGATAAGTTCGGTAAAGCCAATTGTAAACTCGTAGGCCTATCCATAGATGGGCTATATAGCCATATTGCATGGTTGCGGACCATCAAGGACAAAATAGAATTCAATGGCATGAAAAACGTAGAGGTGAAATTTCCTCTAATCGAGGATATTTCTATGGAAGTTGCCAAAAAATACGGCATGATCCAACCGGGAGAAAGCAAGACACAAGCCGTTAGAGCGGTATTCTTCATAGACCCCAACTCAATGATCAGAGCCATAATTTATTATCCATTAAGTCTCGGTCGGAATTTTGATGAAATCTACAGAGCGTTGATTGCTATGCAGACTGCCGACGAGTTTGCAGTTGCCACTCCCGCCGATTGGTATCCAGGGGATGACGTAATTGTTCCACCAGCAGGCTCTTGTGGCACGGCCGAAGAACGAATGGCTGAGCAAAATGGAGAAGTCGAATGTAAAGACTGGTTTTTCTGCACCAAGAAGTTAGCTGAAAAAGAAGTTTTGGAGACTGTTCTCAAAAATTAGCAACGCGCCTTTTCTATATTTAGCCCGAATCCGTCACTACCTTTCTATTGTCAGGTTAGTGGCGGTTTTCTGGTAAAAAAATAATTTAAATACACCCCTTAAAACTTAATAACATGCAACAGTTGGTAAAATATGCCCCATTCCTGATTTTGGCTTTCTTGGTTTTCTCCTGTAACAGTTCGAATAAAAAGAAGAAAGCCGATCAAACTGAGGAGAAAGTTGTTCAAAAAGAACAAATCTATTCTGTTGATACTTCAGGAGTTTCGATAAAATGGACTGCCTACAAGTTTACCGATAAACTGGGTGTAAGTGGTGGTTTTGACCAATTTTCCCTAAACTTGAAAAACCCAACAGGGACTGTTGAAACCTTACTAAAAGATGCCGCGATTGTGATACATACATCGTCTGTTAATTCCGGTAATGAAATACGGGATCCTAAATTGCGGACTTCCTTCTTCAAGGTTTTCCATACGGATACTATCAAGGGCCAAATTCTAGATGCCCAGCGGAACAAGGGAGCCTTGGAACTGAAAATGAACAACATTTCAAATGATGTGGAATACAACTATTCCCTTAAAAACGACACACTTTTCTTGTCGACACATTTAGATGTAATGCAATGGAACGGGAAGGAAGCCTTAAACTCCCTGAATAAGGAATGCTACGAACTCCATACCGGAACGGATGGCATATCAAAACTTTGGCCCGATGTGGATGTTACCATTAAACTTCCACTACAAAAGGCTCCGTCCTCGGAATAACCATTATTCAATTGTTGATACAGTCAAAAATGAAGCAAATAGTTCATAAACAGAGGGAGTTTTTTCTAACCAATACCACAAAAGATATTGACTTCAGGATAGAGCAACTCAAAAAACTGGAACGCATTCTAAAAGAAAATGATGCCTTATTGAATGAAGCTATCTATGCCGATTTTAAAAAATCTTCTTTTGATACCTATACGAATGAGCTTTCGATACTGTATCATGATATTCGAGAGGCATGCAAAAATGTCAAGAAGTGGTCCGTTGTTAAGAAGGTAAAAACCAATCTCATCAATTTTCCGGCAAAAAGTTATGTCATGCCCGAGCCATTGGGGGTAGCATTGATTATTGGTGCTTGGAACTATCCCTATCAATTATCCCTTGCTCCTGCCATCGCTGCAATTGCCGCTGGCAATACCGTTGTGCTTAAACCTAGTGAGTTGCCGCTAAATACGAGTCACGCCATGGCCAAACTTATCAATGAGAATTTTGAACCCCATTTTTTTAAGGTTCTGGAAGGTGGAATTGCTGAAACTACGGAATTGCTGAACCAGAAATTCGACAAAATATTCTTTACCGGTAGTGTTCCCGTGGGAAAGATAGTGTACCAGGCCGCTGCCAAAAATTTAACCCCAGTTACTCTTGAACTTGGTGGAAAAAGTCCGGCATTCTTTACTGAGAACTGCAACTTGAAAATAGCGGTAAAAAGAATGATTTGGGCAAAATATTTAAACGCCGGGCAGACCTGCATTGCGCCTGATTATGTTTTTGTGCACAAAACCATAAAAGATGATTTCCTCAAAATAGCAAAAGAGGAAATAGAAAAATCAAACTTTTCCTTTGTTAATGACAACTACGTGCAGATTATCAATGAGAAAAATATGCTACGGCTTATCGGTTTGATCGATGAGGAAAAGGTCTATTTGGGCGGCTCGTATACTCTTGAAGAACGATTTATCGCCCCTACCCTTATGACCAATATAAGCTTTGAGGATAAGGTTATGCAAGAGGAAATATTCGGCCCGATATTGCCCGTGCTTGAATACGAAGATCTCGATAAGGCAATTGCACAGGTCAAGGCCAGACCCAAACCGTTATCATGCTATGTTTTTACCAAAGAAAAACAGGTCAAGGAGAAAATCCTGCATGAAATATCATTTGGAAGTGGCGCAATCAATGATGCCATGATGCAGATTACCAATAGCAATATGCCCTTCGGCGGAGTCGGCGAAAGTGGTACTGGGGCATATCATGGGGAGGACGGATTCAAAGCTTTTACACACTACAAAAGCATTTTGGAAAAGCCTACTTGGTTAGAACCCGGATTGAAATATTACCCGCATACCAAGAGAAAATTGGGCTGGATAAAATTTATGTTTGGGGGTAAATAGGTTTTGAAAAAAATTATCTGAGCTTGGTAATGATTTGAAATGAACAAAAAGGGAGCAAAATATAAAATTGTGAATGCCCCCAAACCAAACCTTTCTACATGGACGCATTCAGGTTTTGATAAGAGGGCATTTCTAAATTTTGTAGTATACTAAGAAATCTCAACGGTTTTTGGGGAATGCTTTTTGGCTTCCTCTTTTTTGTCAAGTTTGAATTTCAAGACACCGTTTTTATATGTTGCTTTTACTTCTTCGTCTTTTATGCTTTCTGGCAGACGAAGCGATTTTTGGAAAGAGGTGTAACTAAACTCTTTTCGGCTGTAGTTGTCTTCCTCCTCTTCTTTTGAACTGGAATTCTCTGCCGCAATGTTCAAACAACCATTGTCGATGTTGACCTCAAAATCTTTCTTGTCGTAGCCAGGTGCTGCAAGTTCGATTTCAAAATTGTTATCGTTTTCCTTGACGTTCATGGCGGGCTCCTCCATTTTATTCATCCAAGAACCACCATTAAAAAAATCATCGGTGTTGAAAAAATCAGGGGTAACGAGATTTCCCCAAGGTCTTCTTCTAAATTTTACTAGTGACATAATTTTATATTTTTAGTTAAACATAATTATACCACGAAATTATGACCGAAAGGTGGATCTAATTATGACACAGGTCAGGGCGATAAATTTTATGTTCAATTCTCGGAATGTTTCTTTGTCTTAAAAAATGACCATTAGTAGTTATCTTCGGCCAAATGTGGATTGTGTTCAAAAATTTTGACAAACCATTTAAAAATATAAATATCGCGGGATTGGACTTGTAAATTCTATGATATTCTCGTCTTAAGAGCTATAGAGTTTGAAAGGTTCAAAACCACTTTATCCGGGCTTTGGTCTCAAAATGGCTTTTTGTGTTTTGATTCATGAGCCCTTCGCAACAAAGGTTTTTCGGAACTATAATTTAATTCATCAAAATCCAATTGAATCAGTAAACTTAATCACACCTCAAAATAGCCTTTTGATAAATAATAATTTAAATTAAGGTGTCAAGCCCTTACCCCTATTTCTGTTTTTTCCGAAAGTCTTTTTTATTGTGTTGGTTTTTAAGGCCTTCTTAGATTTACCTATTCTTTTATCCAAAACAGCTTGCCTATCCTGAACAAATTGAAACATTCCAGCCTGCATCGGACTTTTTAAGGTAATATTGGAACTTTCGTTTTGGAACATAGGGGTTTTTAAATCCAATTCTTTGGCCACTTCATAACCTAGATTGAATGCTTCTATATAACTCTTATCAACTCTTAGATTTTTTTCCATAATTTAAAAAGTTTCCCGAGCGTGTTTCTCAATATACTCATTGATAGAGTCCCGATCATATAAAATAATTTTCTTTTGGGGTTGCGAAAACCTGACCTTTCCATCGTCTCTTAATTTCTGTAAGGTAGTAGTGGATTTTATCTTTAAATGGAACATCGCCTCTTCGCTATCAATCCATTTTGCAGGTACATTATTACGTTTTGATTCTACGTGTTCGACCACCTTATCAAATAGGGCATAGAATGCTTCCTCCTGTAAACAGACAACTTCCATTGTTTAACTCATATTAAAGTTCAGAATAAAATATGCTATTCTGCTGGAAAGAGTATTTAATTTCGACTATCGCCGTATTAATTCGTTGTGAAGTCAGCTAGTTAAGGGGTTACTCTTTATTGATCTCTTCCATTATTTTGAGAAACCAACAACATAAATGTTGTACCTATGTTGTACCCAAAACAAAAAAGCCGACTCCTAAAAGTCAGCTTTCCCTTTGTACAGGCGGAGAGACTCGAACTCTCACACCTTGCGGCACTAGATCCTAAGTCTAGCGTGTCTACCAATTCCACCACGCCTGCATTTCCGTTTCAATAACGGGATGCAAATATAAAGCAAAAAATCAAATCTCTAAATTTCCACTTCTAAATTTCCCCTTTTTTGTAAATTTAAACTTCCTAAAAACAGAGAACGCCTTTATGCAGCACATTCCGGAATACATTGCCCAACACAAACAACGTTTTATAGATGAACTCATTGCCCTATTGAGGCTCCCCTCCGTCAGCGCCGACCCCGCTTTTGCGAAAGAGGTGCTGGGCGCGGCCCAAGCCGTGGGTGCCGCCCTGGAGGATGCCGGTTGCGACACGGTTGAAATTCACAAAACCGATGGCCATCCCATCGTGTACGGGGAGAAACTGATGGGCAAAGACCTGCCCACCGTGCTGGTCTATGGCCATTATGACGTGCAGCCCCCCGACCCCTTGGACCTCTGGAACTCGCCCCCTTTTGAGCCCATTGTACAAAAAACGGAACTGCACCCGGAAGGGGCCATTTTTGCCAGGGGCGCCTGTGATGACAAAGGGCAAATGTACATGCATGTCAAGGCCCTGGAACTTATGGTAAGGACCGGCCAGCTGCCCTGCAACGTGAAGTTCATGATCGAGGGCGAAGAAGAAGTGGGCAGCAGCAACCTGGCCACCTTTGTGGCCCAAAACCGCGAAAAACTGACCAATGACATTATCCTCATTTCGGACACCGGAATGATCGCCAATGACATTCCCTCCATTACCACGGGGCTGCGGGGCCTAAGCTATGTGGAGGTGGCCGTGACCGGCCCAAACCGGGACCTACACTCCGGACTGTACGGCGGGGCGGTGGCCAACCCCATTAATGTGCTGGCCAAGATGATCGCTTCCCTGCACGATGAAAACAACCACATTACCATCCCCGGATTTTATGACAAGGTGGCCGAGCTATCCGAGCGGGAGCGGGCAGAAATGGCCAAGGCCCCCTTTGACCTGGAGGCCTACAAAAAGGCATTGGACATCGATGCGGTTTATGGCGAAAAGGGCTTTACCACCAACGAACGCAACTCCATACGCCCCACCTTGGACGTCAATGGCATCTGGGGCGGCTACACGGGAGAAGGGGCCAAGACCGTGATTGCCAGCAAGGCCTACGCCAAAATCTCCATGCGCCTGGTGCCCCACCAAGATTGGGAGGAGATCACCCAGCTTTTTAAAAATCATTTTGAATCCATTGCCCCGGCCGGGGTAAAGGTTTCCGTAAAGCCGCACCACGGGGGGCAGGGATACGTTACCCCCATGGACACCATTGGGTACAGGGCCGCATCCAAGGCATACGAGACCTCCTTTGGCAAAAAACCGGTGCCCCAGCGCAGTGGGGGCAGTATTCCCATTGTTTCGCTTTTTGAAGAAGAATTGGGCAGCAAGACCATCTTAATGGGCTTTGGGCTGGACAGTGATGCCATACACTCCCCCAACGAGCATTTTGGGGTGTGGAACTACCTAAAGGGCATTGAGACCATTCCGTATTTCTACCAGTATTTTACGGAAATGAACCAGGCTTAATGTCCCCGTTCATGATAAGAAAAATGGTATTTGAAGTATTTCGTGGGCCAACCCTCCGGGGACAACGTATCTGTTAAATGGCGATTTTGGCACGCTCAAACAAGGCAGACACCCGGCCCACCAATTGATGCAGGTCCACGGGCTTGGCAAGATAATCTGCAATGCCCAGCTCAAAACCTTTCTCCTTAATGGCCTCGTCCGTACTGCCGCTCAGGATCAAAATGGGGATGTTGGACATTTTCTTGGTGCGGATGTACTCGATCACCTCCACCCCGTTCATTTTTGGCATCTGATAATCCACTATGACCAAGTCGGGCCCAAATTGCTCAAACAGCTTTACCCCCTCCAGGCCGTCGGATGCCGTGGCAACCGTATAGCCCCTGTTGCTCAAAATACGCTGTACGGAAAAGGTCACTAAAAGCTGATCGTCCATGGCTAGAATCTTCATAAGCAAAGGTGTAGGGCATCCTTATGCAGCTTTTGGTGCCACATATTTATTTTGTAGGATTTTTCTGCAATAATAACTATTTCCCCCGTGGTTTTATTGCATCCGTTCATCGAAAAACAACAACGAATTTTATGTTCCCCCATAAAACAAACCTCTACATTTGTAGAATACAAAATCTTGTTCTACATTTGTAGAAAATAAATACCGGTAAAGCAAATGAAACTATCAACATCGGAAGAAGAACTCATGAACATCCTTTGGGAACTGAAAACGGCTTTTATGAAAGACCTGCGGCAGGCGTATCCGGAACCCAGGCCGGCGAGCACCACCGTGGCCACCCTATTAAAACGAATGGCGGACAAGGGATTTGTGGCTTACAAAAACGAGGGAAGAAACAGGGAATACTTCCCCTTGGTCAAGAAAAAAGATTATTTCGCCCAGCATGTGAACGGACTAATCAAAAATTTTTTTGACAACAGCCCGGGACAGTTTGCCTCATTTTTTGCCCAAGAGGCCAATTTGAGCAAAACGGAACTGGAAGCGCTAAAAAAGCTCATTGACAACGAAATTCAGAAAAAATGATGCCACTCGCCTACCTTCTTAAGTTCATGGCCATCTCTGCCATTCTGTTCCTTTTTTACAAATTGGTTTTAGAGGGTGAACACGTGCACCATTTTAAACGGGCCTACCTCATCGGGGCACTGCTGGCGGCCCTGTTCATACCCGCCATTGTCTTTACGGAGTACACAGCCATTGACCCAATCAGTAAACCTTTGCCCTTGTTTGCCTCTTTGCCCACAAATGCCATCCCGGGCACACCCTTGGATAAAATGGCAGAACCTGATCTACGCCTGCACCCATTCCTTTGGGGTGTCTATTTTTTGGGGGCATTTATCTTTGGCCTGCGCTTTTTTAGAAACCTATTCCAGCTGGTGGCCCGCATAAAAAGAAGCCCCGCCCAAAGATGGAAACAGTTTGTGCACGTGCTGATCAAGGAACCATTGCCACCGCACACCTTTCTAAAGTACATCTTCCTTAACCAACAAAAGTACGAGGCCAATGAAATTCATGAGGCGGTAGTGCTCCATGAACAGGCACACGCTGAACAAAGGCACAGCTATGATATTTTGTTTGTGGAGGTCCTGCAAGTGGTTTTTTGGATGAATCCGTTCATCTATTTTATCAAAAAGGCCATAAGGCTCAACCATGAGTTTTTGGCAGATGCCGCGGTATTGCAAAACCCAATTCCAACAAAAACCTATCAAAATATTTTGTTGTCCCATCTGGCCAAGGACCACAACCTCCCACAGACACCCCATTTTTCCAACGCCATTCATCTTTCATCTTATTCATCAATCAAAAAACGATTTACCCTCATGAAAAGAAAACCATCCAAAAAAACGGCCCTGTTGCGAAGTATCTTAGTGCTTCCACTTATGGGCCTGTTATTGCTGGGCTTCAGCAAAACAGAAGTTGTTGCCTTGAACAGTACGGTGGTTCCCAAAGGAGCACCAACACAAACTGCCTCGATGGTGCCCCAAAGATCAGTATCTCAACAAACAAAGGGCACACAGACCAAGAGGGAACATACCATCTTGTTTGCCGCCCAAGAAATCGTGAAGGAAATTGTGGTGCGCATTGACCCCAACGGACAGCTTTATTTGCAAAATGCCATTGTTCCCATAAATGCCCTAGAGGAATCCCTGGCCAACATAAACCCCCATCTTTCGGTCCAGGAAAGGGCAAAGCTGGTGCGCTCGGTGATCTTTGCCCCAACCGGGACCTCCCAAAAACTGATCGATAAGATTGATGCCGCCCTAACGGCCTACGGCGTGGCCACCGTAAACGTGGTGGGGCCCAAAAACGAAGTAAAAATAACCGGCCGTGGGGCAACTCCCAAAGAACTTAGGGAATACGACCGATTGGCCCGACATTACAACACCATGCCGCGCAACAAAATGAAAATTGTCCGAGAGGACGTAAAACGGCTGGGGCATATCTACGCGAAGATGACCCTGGAGCAAAAAGCAAGGGCCCAGCCCTTTCCCAATTTTCCAGAACCACCCAAGGCCCCGGCCCCACCAAAGCCCTCCGAAGTCCCACGGCCACCCAAGGCCCCAACACCTGCTCAAACTGAACTTCAGATCATAAAAGAGACGGGGCGTATGCCGGGCAATGTCCAACAAGCGATTGAAAAGGAGGCCCAGGCATTCCGTCAAGAGGCACTTGCCCTTAAGGCAGAGGCAGAAAAATTCAAAGTGGAGACGGAGCTCTTTAAGCAAGAAATGAAGGCCCTGGAAAAAGAGGCGGAAAAGTTCGAAGCAGAATCCCAAGCCTTTAAACAAGAAATGAGGATCATGGAAAAAGAGGCAGAGCAGTTCAAGGCCGCCTCCGGGACCCTTGAACAAGAAATGGAAGCCCTAAAAAAGGAGGCGGCGAAGCTTAGAACAGAGGCCAAGGCCCTTAAAAAACTACTCAAAGACAAAGATTCAATAGACCAACGCTAGGCGGGGTCGCCAAAAGCCTTTTTGGGACAAAAACACCGTTTTCAGCTTTTTTTACCCCACCACCATTTGCTTTTTCCTAATTTTCTGCTCCCAGGCCCAAGCAGATCGCATGGCCTCGTCCAGGGTAGATTGGGCCCTCCATCCCAGGACCTCATTGGCCTTGGTGGTATCTGCGTAGGCGGTGATCACATCTCCAGGTCGTTTGTCAACCATTTTATAGTTGAGATCTTGTCCCGAGACCCGCTCAAAACTGTGGATCACCTCCAGCACGGAACTGCCGGTGCCCGTACCTAGATTGTACACCTCAAAATTGTCCGGGTTCTTTTTTTGCAGCAAGCGTTTTAAGGCCACTACGTGGGCCTTGGCCACGTCCACCACGTGAATGTAGTCCCGCACACAGGTACCGTCCACTGTGGGGTAATCACTGCCAAAAACGGACAGCTCCTTGCGCAGCCCCGCCCCGGTCTGGGTAATGAAGGGCACCAGGTTCTGCGGCACGCCAATGGGCAGTTCCCCTATATGTGCCGTGGGGTGGGCCCCCATGGGGTTAAAATACCGCAGGGCAATGGCCTGTAATTTGGGGTCTATTTTACAGGTGTCCCCTATGATCTCCTCCCCGATCTGTTTGGTGTTCCCGTAGGGCGACTCCGCCGGCTTTACCGGGGCAGATTCCGTTATGGGCATTTCATCTGCCTGGCCGTAAACGGTACAGGACGAACTGAAAATAAGATGGGCCGTGGGCAATTGCCGCAACTCCTGCAAGAGATACACCAAAGTGTTCAGATTATTCTCGTAATAGTCCAAAGGCTTGGCCACACTCTCGCCCACCGCCTTGAAAGCGGCAAAGTGGATCACGCCCTGGATATCTGTATGTTTCTCAAAAAAAGCGGAAACGCCCGTTTTATCGCGCAGGTCCAATTTTTCAAAAGAGGGGCGTTTTCCGGTAATGGCCACAATACCGTTCAGCACCTCCTCGGAGGCGTTGCTCAGGTTGTCCACAATGAGCACTTCAAAGCCTTCTTGCTGTAATTCCACCACGGTGTGGGAGCCTATAAAGCCCAAGCCACCGGTCACTACAATTTTCATCTGTTAACGTTTAAGGTTCATCATAAATGGTCCCCTTTCGGGGAAGATGCAAGCCACCCAAAGGGCGCCGACCGCATCCCCGCCCTGGTTGGGCCGCTTCATTTTCACCAATGTCCTGTTATTTTTTTTTGAAAAGAGGGTTCTGGCTCTTATTCACCTGGGCGCAATGACCATCAATCGGTTTCTTCCCTGGCCATCTTTGAGGCCCGCTCCAAGCTCTCCCGCCAATGGGGAATCTGTAGGTTGAGCAATCTTTTAATTTTGCCCTTGTCCATAACGCTATAGGCCGGTCTGGTCGCGGGCAGCGGATAGGCGGCCGTACGAATGGGCTGCAGGGCCACTTCCACCCCATTGATGTCAAAAATGGCCTGGGCAAAATCATACCAGCTGGCCACGCCCTCATTGCTAAAGTGATAGATGCCATAGGCGGTGCTCTCCGTTTCCACGAGCTGCAACAAGACCTCTGCCAAGTCATTGGCAAAGGTGGGTGTCCCCACCTGATCGTACACCACACCAAGGGCTTCCCGCTCCCGGCCGTACTTGAGCATGGATTTAAAAAAATTATGTCCGGTGGCCGCATATAGCCAAGAGGTGCGCACAATAAAATGCCGTTCCGTGTTCCTGGCCACCTGCTGTTCCCCCATATACTTGGATTTACCGTAAACGCTGAGGGGGGCTGGCCTATCTCCCTCGGTGTAGGGGAGGCCCTGCTTTCCGTTGAACACAAAATCGGTGCTGATGTGCACTAGAACGGTGCCCGTTTTTTTGCAGGCCCTGGCCAGGTTACGGGCCCCGGTCTCATTGATGTTGTGCGCCTTGGCCATTTCGGTCTCCGCGAGGTCCACCTGGGTATAGGCCGCACAGTTGATGCAGTGGTCAAAACGTCCCTGCTCCATAAAACGGTTCACCGCCGCCTCATCGGTAATGTCCAGATCGGCCGAAGTGGCAAAGACAATGTCCAGATGATCGTGGCCCTTGGCCACCGTCTTACGGACCACCTGGCCCAACTGCCCCCCTGCCCCGGTGACCAATAGGTTCTTTTTTTTCTCCATCAATGCCCCACTAATGATTTACCAAATCCGTGAACTTGGGCAGTACCCGATCCTTCTCCGAAATGATCAAGGACTCCTCCGGTAACATCCAGTCTATGCCAAAACGCTCATCGTTGTAAAGAATTCCGGTTTCGGCCTTGGGATCATAGTAGTTGTCGCACTTGTAAAAAAAGGAGGCGCGATCGCTCAGGGTCACAAACCCGTGGGCGCACCCCCTGGGCACAAAGAGCTGCTTGTTGTTCTTGGCGGACAAAAGGATGGAAAACACCGCTCCATAGGTGTCCGATCCCGGTCTTATGTCCACCACCACATCCAACACCTCGCCCTCCAGGACCCGAACCAATTTGGCTTGGGCACTGCTTCCCTTTTGATAGTGAAGACCACGGAGCACCCCTTTTTGGGAGAAAGACTGGTTGTCCTGTACAAAGTTGATGTCCAAACCGGTCTCCTGGTTAAACGTCCTTTGGTTAAAGCTCTCAAAAAAGTGTCCGCGCTCGTCGTGGAACACCTTGGGCACCATGGCAAAACAGCCGTCTATTTTTGTTCTTGATATCTCCATGTCATTCTTATAAGGCGGCGAGCAAAGAAGCACTGTAGCCACTTTTTAACAAGGGTTCGGTCAGGGCCCTGAACTGGTTTTTGGTTATATAGCCCATCTTGTACGCCGCCGATTCTATGGAACCCACCTTAAGGCCCTGACGTTCTTCAATGACCTGCACAAACTGTGCCGCCTGCATCAGGGAATTGAAGGTGCCGGTGTCCAACCAGGCGGTTCCGGTATCCAAGATAGTGACTTTTAGCTTGCCACGTTGCAAATATACCTGGTTCACATCGGTAATCTCCAATTCTCCCCGTTGGCTGGGTGCAATGTCCTTGGCGATGCCCACCACATCATTGTCGTAAAAGTAAATTCCGGGCACGGCGTAATTGCTCTTGGGCCTTTGGGGTTTCTCCTCAATGGAGAGCACCTTGTTGTCCGCATCAAACTCCACCACTCCGTATCGCTCCGGATCACTGACGTGGTAGGCATAGATGACGCCCCCATCCGGATCGTTGTTGGCCTGCAACAAGGTTTCCAGACCGGTGCCATAGAAAATGTTGTCGCCCAGAATCAGGGCCACCTTGTCCTTGCCAATGAAGTCCTCGCCAATGATAAAGGCTTCGGCCAGGCCCTTGGGTTCTTCCTGTACGGCATACTCAAATTTACAGCCGTATTTCCGGCCATCGCCCAAAAGGTCCCTGAACAGGGGCAGGTCATGCGGGGTGCTTATAATGAGTATTTCCCAGATACCGGCCTCCATCAAGGTGGCCAAGGGATAATAGATCATGGGCTTGTCATACACGGGCATCAACTGCTTGCTCACGGCCAAGGTGCAGGGGTGCAGTCTGGTGCCGGAGCCACCCGCTAAGATTATTCCTTTCATCTGTTGTTATTTATTTGTTTTGTGGCGGCCCCTAAATTTGGTGGCCTTTTGTATTTTGTTATGGCGTGTTCCTTAAACTTATATGGCGCTCAACATCAGAAACAATCCATCTTTACCGCTTCAGTTCCCATTGGCGACTACACCTTGTTTGGCCCGCTCAAATTGGTGCAGGTACCAGTCCAAGGTCTTTTCAATGCCGGTTTCAAAATTTTCATCGGCCTTCCAACCCAACTCGTCCTCGATCTTGGAGGCATCTATGGCATACCGGAAATCATGGCCGGCCCTATCTTTTACATAGGTAATGAACGCACCGTACTTCTCTCCCGAGGACCGGGGCACTTTCTTGTCCAACAGCCTGCAAATGGTTTGGGCAATGTAGAGGTTGTTACGCTCGTTCCTGCCCCCAATGTTGTAGGTTTCACCGGACCTGCCCTTTTCGTAGGCCAGGGCAATTCCCTTGCAATGGTCCAGCACGTAGAGCCAGTCCCGTATGTTCTTCCCATCGCCATAAATGGGAATGGCCTCCCCGTTCAGGGCCTTTGCTATAATGGTGGGTATCAATTTTTCCCCATGTTGTTTGGGGCCGTAGTTGTTAGAGCAATTGGTGGTCACCACATCCATGCCAAAGGTATGGTGATAGCTGCGCACAATAAAGTCCGAAGATGCCTTGGAGGCACTGTAGGGACTGTTGGGGGCATAGGGCGTGGTTTCAGAGAACAGACCCTTGGCACCCAGGGAACCATAGACCTCATCCGTAGAAACGTGGTGAAAACGACAATCGCTGTAGGCTTCTTTGTAAATGCCGGGGGCCACCATCCAGTGTTTCTTGGCCACGTCCAACAGGTTAAAGGTGCCCAGGATATTGGTCTGCATGAAGGCGTCCGGGTGGGCTATGGAATTGTCCACGTGGGATTCTGCCGCAAAATGGATCACCCCCTTTATGTCGTACTCCAAGAACAGGGATTCCACCAACTCCCTATCGCAGATGCTGCCCTGAACAAAGGTATAGCGCCCGTGATCGGCCACCTCCCTTAGGTTGGCGGTATTGCCGGCGTAGGTGAGCGCATCCAAATTTACCAGATGTACGTTGCTGTTGTGGGCCAAATAATACGGGATGAAATTGGAGCCTATGAAGCCTGCACCGCCGGTGACCAATACTGTTTGCATAATGGGTTGTTTTTAAGGTTGATTCCGATTATTTGTAAATATAATCCTACAATAAGTTTGCCGTTGCATCTTTGTTGTGAAAGTACCCAAGTTTGTGGTGGCCGCCCTTGCCCGCGTAGAAAACACTTTTTACATCAGAAACCTGGAGTGCCCTTCTTGTTCCGATCCAAGCACCGGCGCTCCAAGATTGATATATTTTCCTACTTTTACCCCAGATGCCCCAAGATGTGCCGTTTGATCCTGTTGCCGTACCCACGGGCAAACCATAAAAGTAGGGCCGCCCCCATTGCCAAACCGTGGTTCTTCCGCGAAGGGTGGTTCTGTTTGGGTGGATGGCTTGTTTCAAGGGGCCAATGGAAAATAATCTATTTTTGATAAAGACCGGGGCAGCAAACACCTGCCCCCTAAATAAATGAACACAAATATGGATGAGGGCCCCGTAAACATTGCCATCATAGACGACGAACGGATGAACCTGGAAATGCTGGGATTCATTATTTCCCAAATGGGCTATGAACACATCCGGATACAGCAGAGCACAAAAGCCATCGCGGTCTTGCTCAAGACCTTGCCAGACCTCATCCTCTTGGACGTGCAAATGCCCCAAATGGACGGGTTTGAGCTTTGTGCCCTGATCAAGGCCAGGCAGTCCCTGGCCCACATCCCCATTATATTCATTACGGGAATGAACCAATCCAAAAACAAGATCAAGGGACTGGAACTGGGCGGAGTGGACTATGTGACCAAGCCCTTTAACCCGCCCGAATTGAAGGCGCGCATCAGGACCCATGTGGAACTTGCCCTGGCCAAAAAGTCATTGGAGGCCCAATCGGCGCTCAAGGACCGTATCTTTTCCATTATTGGCCACGACCTGCGCTCTCCCTTGAGCGCCGCAAAGTTGAAAATGGACTTTATCCTCAGGGGCATCATAGACCCCAAGCAAGATGATTTTTTGGACGGCACCGTAAAGGAGCTGAGCAGGACCATGGACGAGTCCCTGAACCTGCTCCAAAACCTTTTGGGGTGGGCCAAATCTGAAAGCGGCCAGATCCAGATCATTGCCGAGAAACTGCAGCTGTACGATCTGGCGGACCAAACCTGTAGGCTGCTGCAAATGGCCAGCGGGCACAAGGACATTGCACTGAGCAATGAAGTGGATGCCCTGCACTACGCCAACGCGGACATGAACACCATAAAAACGGTGCTGCGCAATCTTGTGTCCAACGCCATTAAGTTTACCCCAAAAGGCGGCCGCATAACCCTTTCATCCCAAGCAACGGACGCCAAGGTCACGGTGTCCGTTACGGACAACGGCCTTGGTATCTCCAAAAAAAATCAGGAGCGCATTTTGGACCGGCACACCCATTTTAGCAAGTTGGGCACGGACCAAGAACCGGGAACGGGGCTGGGGTTGGTGCTCTGCCAGTCCTTTATTGAAAAAAATGGGGGCCGCTTGGGCATTGAGAGCGAGGAGGGCAAGGGCAGTACCTTTTACTTTGAGCTTCCCTTGGCCCCGGCCAATGGCGCCTAAACAGCCGCCTCAGTAGTGGTGCCTCCACGCTTGGCGCGTTCCCAGTTCACGGACTGGGCGCCCTTGACATAGCGCGCAAAACCCAAGAAGACAGAAAGGTTCATGATAAAGAAATAGTAGGGAACAAAGAGGGCCTTTAGACGCATTTTTCTATGTTCCAGAAACCAGCCCAACAAAGCCGCAGCATAAAAAAGCACTTGGGCCCAGAACAATAGACCATAGATGCCCAAGGACAATAGGCCTTCATGTTGCGCCAAGATGGCATTGATGGGGAGAATGAGCAAAAGCAACAGGGGGACCAAGGTCCACCGCAATACCCGATGGGAGATGTACTGAAAGCTCAGTGTTCCGTAGCGAAAAACATTGAGCAGGGGCGCCAGGCGCACCACGGACTGTATCCCTCCGGCCGATATGCGCACCTTGCGCTTCAGTTCTTCCCCTACATTCGCCGATGCACTTTCTATGGCATAGGCCTTGGGGCTGTACTGTATGGTCTTTCCTTGCATGGCCACGCGCAGGGAGATCATAAAATCGTCCAAGAGGGTATCTGGTTCAACTTCCTGCCAAAGTTCGGTGCGTATGGCAAAGAGTTCCCCGGCAGCACCCACCACGGAGTAGAGCTCCGCGTCCCATTGCTTCAGTTGGGACTCATACCGCCAATAAAGGCCTTCACCGGCCCCAGCGGCGGCATCGGCTCCATGGGAGTAAATCCTTTTCTCGCCGGACACGCAGCCCACCTTGGGGTCCCTGAACAACCTCACTATCTCTTTTATCGAGTCTTTTCCCAGGTCCGTGTTTCCATCTGAAAAAATGACAATGGGTGTTTTTACATGCTGCATGCCCCGGTTCATGGCCGCAATCTTTCCCTTACGGGCGGCTTGGTGCAGCACGGTGACCCCGGTGTACTTCCGGAGCAATTCTGGGGTACCGTCATCAGAACCATCGGTGACCCATAATTGGGCAACCTTTTCCGGAGGGTAGTTCAAGCTATTGGAATTGGCCACCTTGGCATCCAGGTAGTCTTTTTCATTATAGGCCGCCACAAAGAGGGTCACTTCGGGTTCATAGTTCTCGTTTCCGCGGAAAGGCTTGTCCCAACCCAAGGCCCTTCTGACCTTTATCAGGGCAAAAAGCAAGATGCCGTAGCCCAAATAGGCGTAAAAAATGGTAAACAAGGCTACCCAAAAAACAACTTTCAACGACTCCATCCGTACTGTTTATGCCCACCCTTGACCTTTGTTTTTGCAAGGGCTCCAAAGGGCCGTTATGGCGATATCGCCCATTCATTTCTCTTACCCAACATGGCGCACCCCGAGCTTTTTCCTGAAATTTTAGGTTGCCACACCCGTGCCCAGTTCCCGGTACACCTCTTGGTAAAGCTCCAGCACATTCTGGGACATGGCCACCCATGAAAACTCCTTGGCCCTTAAAATGCCCCGTTCAGAAAGCAGTCTGGCCAAGTCCCGATCGTTCACCAAAGTGTGCATGGCGGCGGTTATCTGGGCAGGATCAAAGGGATCAATGATCAGGGCGGCATCTTCACCGGCCACCTCTGGCATGGAAGAGGTGTTGGAGGTGATTACCGGCACCCCACAGGCCATTCCCTCGAGAATGGGAATCCCAAAACTTTCCCGTAGGGACGGATACAGGAAAATGGTGCACTGACTTATGATGGAAGGCAGTTCTGCGTTGGGCACATAGCCCAGAAGCTGTATGTGCCCGCGCAGTTCGGGATGGCCCAGGGCCGTTAACATTCGCATTAATTCGGCCTCATTGAAATCCAGCATCACCAAGGTGTACGCTGTGGTGCTCTGCGCGTTAAAGTCCGCAAAGGCCCGTAGCACTCCCAAGGTGTTCTTCTTGGGGTCCGTGTTTCCCAAAAAGAAAAAGAAGCGATCGGGGAGGTTAAATTTCGTGGCCACTTGGGCCAAGGTCTCCCGGTGGGTCACTTTTTTAAAATGTGCCCCCACCCCGTTGTAGATCGCCCTTAGGCGGGCGTCCGAAAACCCAAAATGGGAACTTATGCGGTTCTTTTCATAATGGGAGACGGTGATCACCTTTTTGCTTTTTTTGATCACAGTGGGCACAAACCACCTGCGGTACATGTTCCCCAACTTTTGGTACCACGTGCCCTCTTTCTTAAAAAGACTGATGCTTTCCAGGTAAATGATGTCATGCAAGGTGGTGATCAGCGGCACCTTGGAGAACAAGGGCCCCGTATTGCTGGTGCAGTGCAAAACATCACAGCCTTCCTTTCTCGCTGCCCTGGGCAAGGCCAACTGCTCCCAGCCCGGGTAACCCAGCCAAGAGCGCAGCTCCACTATCTTGAAATTGGCCGCGGGCGGAATACAGGTATTGTCCTCATCCGGTCTCACAAAGACCACATACTCGTTCACGGTGTCTATCTGCTGCAGGTTCTTGATCAACTCCAAGGCCACCATGTCCATGCCGTGCTTTTTTTTGCGGTACAACCGCTGTCCTTCAATTCCTATTCTCATCTGTTTGGATATCTAGCTGGGGTTATGGGCAAGACACGGCCGCCTTGGTGCGCGAGCCGCCGATCGCGGGCCACAACAACGACCCAAGGCGGTTCTGCGGCAGACAGGCTCAAACCTTCATTAAGTTGTTAATGGACTCGGTCTTCATCAGCTCATCAAAATAGGCGATGGTGTGCACCAATCCTTCCCCAAGGGGTATTTTGGGGGCCCAGCCGTTCAGTTTTTCCTTGGCCAAACGAATGTCCGGTTGCCGTTGGGTAGGGTCATCGGAGGGTAAGGGCATGTGTATGATCTTAGAGGAACTCCCCGTGAGCTCGATCACATTCTGTGCCAATTCCAACATGGTAAACTCTACCGGATTGCCAATGTTCACCGGGCCAATGAAATCGTCTTCCGTGGCCATCATCCTGATCATGCCCTCCACCAAATCGCTCACATACTGGAAACTTCTGGTCTGGGTCCCGTCCCCGAAAATGGTAATGTCCTGTCCCTGTAGGGCCTGGTTGATGAAGTTCGAGACCACACGGCCATCATCCGGCTCCATTTTGGGGCCGTAGGTATTAAAGATCCTGATGATCTTGGCCCGCACCTTGTTGGATTCATGGTAGTTTACGAACAGGGATTCCGCACAGCGCTTCCCTTCATCATAACAGGAACGGATACCAATGGGGTTTACATGCCCCCAATAGTGTTCCGGTTGCGGATGCATTTCCGGATCGCCATAAACTTCACTCGTGGATGCCTGTAAAATCTTGGCATCTATCCGTTTCGCCAGGCCCAACATGTTGATCGCCCCCATTACGGACGTTTTAATGGTCTTTATTGGGTTGTGCTGGTAGTGCACCGGGGAAGCGGGGCAGGCCAGATTATAGATCTCATCGACCTCAATAAAATAAGGCATGGTAACGTCATGGCGCACCAGTTCAAAATAAGGATTACCCATTAAGTGGGCCACCTTGCTTTTTCTGCCGGTAAAATAGTTGTCCAGGCAAATCACTTCATTGCCCTCATTCAATAACCGTTCGCAGAGGTGCGATCCCACAAATCCGGCGCCGCCGGTGACCAATATTCGTTTCATCTATGTATCTTTTAATTGTTGAGCAGGGTGTTTAGGCCACGATGCTTTGTTTTTTTACTGATTTTGCACCGTTCACGGTTTCCCGCCCAATGCTGTAATAGGTATATTCCAAATCCTTCATTTCCTCGGGATCGTACACGTTACGGCCATCAAAAATGAGCTTGTTGTTCATGAGCTTCTCCAAAATCCTGAAGTTTGGCATCCGGAACTCAGACCATTCCGTGACCACCAGCAGGGCATCTACCTCTATACAGGCATCGTACTCATCCTTGGCATAGACCACGGTATCCTTTAAAGTATGTTTGGCCTCTTCCATGGCTACCGGATCATAGACACGGACCTGCGCACCCATGGCCAATAGTTGTTCTATGATCACCAAGGACGGCGCCTCGCGCATGTCGTCCGTTTTGGGCTTAAAGGCCAACCCCCAAACACCAAATTGTTTTCCTTTTAGGTTTTCTCCAAAATGCCCTTTTATCTTATGGACCAATATTGATTTCTGGCGATAGTTCACACTTTCCACGGCTTTGAGCACCTCCAAGGAATGGCCATGTTCATCTGCCGTGCGCACCAATGCCTGCACATCTTTTGGGAAACAACTACCGCCATAACCCGTTCCCGGGTAAATGAATTTGTTCCCAATGCGCGCATCGGATCCAATTCCCTTGCGCACCAGGTCCACATTGGCCCCCACCAATTCGCAAAGGTTGGCAATGTCGTTCATGAAACTGATCTTGGTGGCCAGCATGGAATTGGCGGCGTACTTGGTCATCTCCGAAGAGAAAATATCCATGAACAATAAGGGGTGCCCGTTCATTAGAAAGGGCTTGTACAACCGCTTTAAGGTTTTTTCGGCCCTTTGGGATTCAACGCCCACAACAATGCGATCCGGTTTCAAGAAATCGTCTATGGCACTTCCCTCCTTGAGAAACTCTGGGTTGGAGGCCACATCAAAAGGAAGTTCCGCTCCGCGTTTGGCAAGCGCTTCCGCTACGGCCGCTTTTACCTTAAAAGAAGTTCCAACGGGAACGGTACTTTTTGTGATGATCACTTTGTAATCTTCCATGTGCCGGCCAATTTCGCGGGCAACGCCAAGAACATACTTTAGATCGGCACTGCCATCCTCGTCGGGTGGGGTGCCCACAGCAATGAAAACAGCCTCACTGCCCTTTATGCCCTTGGCCAGGCTGGTAGTGAAGGCAATTCTCCCCTTTTCCAAGTTCCGCTCCAAAAGGGCATCCAGACCGGGCTCGTAAATGGGCACCTCACCTTTGAGGAGCATATCCACTTTCTTCTTGTCAATGTCCACACAGGTGACCTCAATTCCGGTTTCGGCAAAGCAAACTCCGGAGACCAGGCCCACATAACCCGTTCCTACCACGGTTATCTTCATAGTTGATGGTTTTATTGATTAAATCTTATTCTTACTTTTTTGTAAATATATTCTTACTTTATGGCCCATTTAAATTTATGTTGTGAAACAAAGTTTTTACGTGGTGAAGAGGCCATTGCGCCCAACAAAGGCGGTTTGGCACGTCCCTGGATGCCAAGGCCCTCCAAGGTTCCCGATCCGTGCTTTACCCGAATGCCGATTTTTTTAACGAACCCTTCCTTGGAAGTGCATCCATGCCAGGAACAGCCCGTATGCAACGAAGGCCCCGTGCCCTTCCTTTCCATTGTTAGATACTAAACCCAGATTAAGCAATAGAAATTCCCCGCCTGAAAGGAACGGGCAGGTATTACGGCTGCAAATCCCTGCAAAATCTATCGTTGCACTGACTTTTGCTCACTCACCGTAGCAATGGCTACCCGCCCGTACCGAACGATACGTTCGGGCGGGCACCTCAATCGCAAAAGTCTTGATTTTATTGGGCTTTACACCCTCATCCACGAAAGTCTAGTGCATAATCTGGGTTAAATGGGCAACGGCATGGTACCCCCGCCAAAAAGGGGGCAAGTTACAAAGGCAATCCCCAATCCCCGATCAAAGGCGGCGGGCAGCCCCCTACTGGCGACGAACGGCAGCCATAAAAGGTTAAGTGGCATTCTTTCCGGGCAAGGCCCCAATAAGTGCAAGAGCACCCCGATCCCGGTAAAGGACATGCCTTTCATGAAAATTGCTTGTCCAATTTTAGGTTTACCTCTTGCCTGCGCAGGGGCCTTCCCAAAAACAACAGCCTAGTGATGTTGAACCGGTTGAACACCTTTTCTACCACAACGGGCAGAAGCAGTCCCAGCATCAAGGAAAAGAAGAAAATAACCGGGGCATGGTTTACCCCCAATTTTTGCAGTATGATCCTACCGCCAGAGGTGCCAAAGGAATGAAACAAAAATATGGTGTAGGCATAATTGCCGATCCAGACCATGGACGGAACCTTGAACTTGGACCTGAAGAGCACCACAGTGCCCAAGAGACCAATGACCAGCCCCAAACCTGTGGTTTCCGAAAACCGATAAGGCACCAGACCAAACCAGGCCAATTGTTGCACTACCAGGGACCCCAATAAAACAAGGGCCATGAGGCCACCCAAGGTCTTGTTCTTAAAAACGGATTTAAATCTTTGAATGCCCACACCAATAACAAAGAACGGCAACAAATAGATGGCGCCCTTGAACCCAAAGTAATTTGGAAAGGCTTCCATGATCAAGGTGTCCCTGTACACCAAAAACAGGATGGAAACCAAGGCAACCAAGAGCAGGCCCCGGAAGGAATCCATTATTTTGCAACTATCCATCAGTGCCACCACCAAAAAGACAAGAAACAGGGAGTGCAGGTACCAATAAAAGGTATAGGGAAAGATCGTGATGCGCCAAATATCTTCCAAACTGTTGGAATAATTGGTGCCGGGAACCAAGCTCTGGACAATGTAGTACAACCCGCCCACAAAAATCATCGGGACCAAGATCCTCCGGGCCTTCTTTACCATAAATTGCACCAGGTTGTCCACGGCCGCGGGCCTAAGGGCATACACCCAGCCGGAGATCACCGTGAACAAGGGCATCCTCAAATACTCAAAAGTGTAGTATAGGTATCTAAGAAAAGAATCGTCCGCTACTTTCATTCCGCCATCGGAGGCAGAACCAATGACGTGCCCCATCACCACCAGGACAATGGCCACCCCCCGCAGGGTTTCAACGTATGGATTTTTGTTCGATTTAACCTTCATGCTATTCGTGCTTAATTTTTATGGGCCCTGTGCCAACGCTGCACCTTTACGGGACCCCTTACTGTTATTGTTGCGCCCTATGTTTGGCATACCCCTTTATCTGGTACGGCCCTTACATGACCAGAACCTGCCGTTCGGGAAAATCCGCTATGCGTGTTCCGGTTGTTTCCGCACTGCAATTTTTCCGTTCAGCACATTGAAAATGGAGGGAAACCATTTTTCCAGAACAATGGAGAACGACAGGGTCAAAGCGAGTCCAATGACAGGCGCAAACCGGTTGATCTCCCCAAAATGATCCGGGAAGGCAGTGCCCACGGTAACCCGCATCACCTCATAGACAATGGGATGGTACAGGTAAATGAACAGGGAATGCTTTTGCCCCCAGGTGGAGAATACATTTTCGCCGAGGTCCATTTTGGCACTCCACACGAACAAGGGAATGGCGGCCAACAAGGTACCGATCAAGAATTGGTGGGTGTACGGATCGTACCCAAACCGTGTTTCAAAAAACCTTGCCTCCACAAACTGAAGCCCGAAGCCCAGCAGAATAGACCCGATCAACACCGGTGTTCCAAAACCATTGAGGTCCTTTTTGGAGACAAGGATGCCGATGTACATAAAGGGAATGGCCAACAGCATACTGAACAGCGAAAAATCCAAGGCAAGACCCCACAATTGATCGTAAGAATCGGTCAACAGGGCAAAAATCACGATGGCTGCGGAGAGGTAGGGCAAGATGCCTGCCTTACCGACATAAAAGAGGTACCAAACAACCATATACCCGGTTAACAAAGCACCAATGAACCAGAGGTGAAAATAGCTTCCGGTAAGAATGGTGGCAATGCTGTTCACATTGTTTCCGTGCAGAACATCTATGGGAAGGTAAACGGTACTGGATACGATGAGGATGGTGATCAAGGTGCTCATGTTCTTTTGGATGCGACCAAAATGGAGCGTATTGCCAACGATCTTAGCCCCCAGAAAAAAACCTGTGGCCATAAAATAAAAGGGCACGGCCCAGCGCGCCAGCAACCGTATGTTGGCCACGTATTCCCCGTTCATGTTCCCAAAATCCGTATGGATGCACATGATAAAAAATGCCCCAATGAGCCTAAACAGGTCCAAACCGTTTCTCCTGCCCGTGTTACCGTCCTTGTTTTGCACAACCGTCTTCATGATCAATTGATGTTTTCGGACACATCCGTGGTGTGCGGTGTATGTATGAACCTTTTGGTGGCGCCCCTCATTTTAAACAGGGCAAAAAATATTCCTACAAAGGCTTTTGGCAACTGTAAGAAGGACGTGAGCATCTGCTTGGTATAAAACTTCCGCGGTATGGAGATGGCAAAGGAGAGGATATTGGCCACAAAGAGGCCTGCCCACACATAAAAATAGAAATGGGGGCTCAAAAAATAAGCAATGACCGCCGCCCCGAACAGAAAGCCCGGCAAGAGCAACCTTGGGGGCAAGATCATCTGGAAGGCCTTGTCAAAATAATTGACGTTGCCCTTGGTGAGCAAATGCCATAAGGCCGTGAAGAAATCCTTCTTGAAATAGTGGAACTGTGCGGATATCCACCTGCTCCGTTGGTTGTTGAACACCTGTGCCCGGCTCACCTTTTCATCGTAACAGATGGCATCGTGCCTATACTCAAACGTATGGCCCCTTTTAAGCAAGCGCAGCTCCACCTCCTTGTCCTCGGCCACGGAATCTATCTTCTTCATCGTATCCTTGTACAGGGGGTAGGAGAAGGCCATCCCGGAACCGGCCAGCCGGGAAGACATGCCAATGGCGCGGTGCCCCTTACTGTAGATGTTGTTGTTTATCTCCTCGCTCACGGCATCCAAAAACGCAAAGCCCTGGCTGTTCTTGGCGGCCCTATGGCCCTGGACCACCTGGTAGCCCGCATTGATGGAGTCGTTCATTTTGGAGATGAAATCGGGCGCCAGCACATTGTCCGCATCCATGATCAAGGCCACATCATAAAGATCATCGGGGAGCTCGGCCATGGTACGGTTCAGTGCCTTGGCCTTGGTGCTCTTTTCAAAGGAGACCTCATTTACCGTTATGGGAAGTGTGCGCAGCTTGTCCAAGGTTTTTTGCTCAAAGGAATCTGCAATGACAATGACGTTGTACAGTTCCTTGAGGTAGTCTTGTTTCAATACCTCCTTGGCCACGCCATAGATCACGGCATCTTCCTTGTAGCCGGGAATGAACACCACAAACCGGTTCTGTTTATGGGTTAAAGGTTTTTTTGGGGTGAAGGGCACATGGCCCATAAGGGCAAAGAAGATGAGAAAGAAAACGGATGCCCCCAAATAAGCAATGAGGAGAAAATGTACGATATCCAGAACGATCATAATTGTGGATTGATGTTAATGTTACGGTTGCTGATATTCCAAACCACCCCTCTGTACAATGCGGAAAGATGTGCTTTGCTGAAGAGATACTTGAGGGTGTTCTTGGGCAGTGAAATGATATGAAAGTAAAGCATGGCCAACAAAAACCGGGAACCGCTGCTGTTGCGCCTTAAAAAAAGCACCCTGTTGCGGTTCAGGTAATAGGTTTTAAGCGGACTGTTCTTTCCGGTGGAGATGGACTCCTTATGCCAGATGGTGGAGTTGGGCTGGTAGTAAATGCTATAGCCGGCCTGCCTTACCCGCTCCGCAAAGTCGTACTCTTCGTAGTACAGAAAATAACCTTCGTACAACAGCCCCAATTCCCTGAGCACACTGGCCCTGATCATCATGCAGGCCCCGTGGGCATAGTGGGTCTGCTTGACCTTGTCATGCTGTCCGTGATCCACTTCCTTGTCCCCGTCACTTCCTCCCCTGGAGGTGATCGGGTTCAGGGCGGGGATTCCCGCATACTGGATCACATTGTCCTCGTGGAAATAGCGTATTTTGGAGCTGGCAATGCCAATCTTTTCATCGGATTCCATCAGGGACACCAAACTGTCCAGAAAATCCGGGGCCACCTCGGTATCATTGTTCAGCAGCAGCACATACTCCCCTTTGGCCTGTCTCAAGGCCAGGTTGTTGCCCCCGGCAAATCCCAGGTTTTCCTTGCTGATGATGAGCTGGATCTCCGGATACCCTTCCTTGATCATCTGCGGGTCCGTGGTAGGGGAGCCGTTGTCCACGATCAAGGTTTCAAAATTGGGGTAGGTCACCTGCCGTAGCGATGCCAACATTTCACAGGTAACCTGGGGCTGATCGTAGTTAACGCTAACGATGGACACCAAGGGTTGGGCGGGTCTTTTCTTCATGATGCTTTCTCTTGTTTTGCCCGTTCAATGGCACGGCCAATTTCCAATACGTTGTTCTCCCAAGTATGGCCTTGGGCAAATGCCATGCGCCGCTGTTCCCTATCCTCACTGTTCTCTTCCAATGCCCTCTCAATGAGTTGGATGTAATCGGTGGCCGTTTCCCCCAAATACACGTGGTCCTTGAAAATTTCCATGGTGGGGGTCTGGGTGGCCACAGTGGGCTTGCCCATGGCCAGGTACTCATCTATTTTCCTGGGATAGTTTCCTATGGTGAGGTCATTGACCAATTGGGGGTTCATGCAGACATCAAAATACTTGATGTAGGCCGGGAGCTCGTCCACATTCTTGCTTCCCAAAAAATGAACGTTGGGCAAGTGGTGCAGTGCGCTCCTTTTAAAGGCACCATCTTCCGGGCCAACCAAGACCAACTGCCAATCTGCCCTGGCCTTTGCAAGCTCCACCAACAGCTCAATGTCCAAGCGCATCTCGGTTAAAAAACCGATATAGCCGATCTTTACGCCATGGATGGTTGCCAGGTCCTGGGGTTCCTGGACACCGTTTTGCGAAAAAAGCTCCAGATCACAGCCCTGGCCCACATAGTAGGCGTGCCTGTTGTAGGGCTTGGCATAGTCCCTTAGATAAGGGGAGTTGGAGACCACAAGATCGGCAGACCTCATCGTTTCCGGCTCCAATCGCACCCCATGCCTCTTAAAATAGTCTTGGGTGATCAAATTGTCCCTGATGTAGTAAATGTTCAGTGCCGGCTCCAGCAGTTCCTTTAAATAGACCCCCCTGAACATGGAACTGTCATTGAACAGGATATAATCACTGAACCCGAGCTCCTGGGCAATTCTCCGTATTTCGGATGCCAGTCTCTTTGTGTTGAGCCTATTGAAATAATCGTACACTTTTTTGTTCTTGATCCAGTTGGCCGATTCAAAGACCATCTTGGGATAAAAAGACCAGAACGCATTGCCCAGATCCACCAGGCCACTGCTTCTTCCCTTTAGTACGGACAACCTCCTGAGGTCATTGGGATCCGTGAACCTTCTTTTTAGGAACTTCTTGCGATCCAAGGGCACATTTACGTAGATGACCCTGTTGTGCTGGGCAAGCACCGCAGCAATGTTTTTACAGTTGCTGCCTATGGATATGTCCCAGGACTGCATTCCCACAATGACAATATCTTTTCCTTTGATCATGGTAACTTATTTTTCAATTGGTTTGGGTAAATAATCTTCCTTTGGCCTTTCAAAGATCTCCGGAACGGAGATGATGGCCATAGTGGCGTAAATGAGCAGGGAATTGGGCATTTGGCCCAACACCTCGTTGCCGTAGGAGGCCACCATAACGCCGGCCATGCCCGCTATCAAGGCGCTCATCCGCAGCTTTGTTATGGGGTCCCTGATCCGGAACATCACTTTAAACGATGCCGTTCCAATGACGTAGAATAGGATGATGAGGTGCAGCACCAGACCCACAATGCCCATCTCTACCCAGATCATGACGTACCAACTGTCCGTGGCCACATGGGAGAGAAAGGCATGGGGCAAAAAACGCTGCGCCTTATCGCCACCATGGCCCACACCGCCGCCAAAGGGCCGGGAAGCGAGATAGGTCTTAAGAATGGCCTGGTTTTTTTTCCGGACCATCAAAGAAGGGTTGTTGGGATCGAAGCCGGTTCTCATTCTTCGTATCTGGTCATTGCCGTTGCCTATGGTGGTAAACTTAAAGAAGACAAAGACCAGGGCCACGAACAGCACACCGGCGGTGAGCACCTTGATGTTCTTTCTCAAAACGAAAAAGGTCATAAAACCAATAAAAGGAACGGCTATGGCTCCCCTGGTGCCCGATATGAGCATGCCATAGAGCCCAAGAACCCCAACCGTGATAAAGAATATTTTGGCCCTTCCCTTTTTGGTCATGGCATAGATCAGGGCCACGACGGCAGAATACCCTTGGTTTGCACCGTAGTTTCCGGCATCGGTATAAAAGCCAAAGATGCGCAGTTTCCCAAAGAGCACATGGGTCTGGGCGGCACCGCCATCCAGCCAGGCCTGCTCGGCAGCGTCCACACCAAAAAACAACTGTCCCATACCCTTGAAGGACGCCAGAATGGAAAACACGCCCCAGATGTACAAAAAGGTATCCAACCTCTTGTTGCTATCCATGAACATCAGGGTAAGGACCACCACAAAGAGAAAGTGAAACCCCGTGCTCCTGCCCGCGATCCAAGCCTCCGTGCTGCGGGCCTCGGGGTTCATGAGCTGAAAAATGAAATAGCCCAACCAAAGCACCGCCAAAAAAGTAACGGGCTTCCCGGCGGGCGACCAGTCCACCCGCTCCCTGAACCGGGAAAAAATCAAGGCCAAAAAGCTCAGCACCAAGATGCCGTCCATGACAAAACCAACGGGAAAGGGAAATTTTACATAGCGCGTGGAACCGAGTATCACAAAGTTGAGGACAATGGCAGAGTAAAACCCAAGAATTGGGTGCTTGAACAGGGCGTATGCATAGATGCCACCAAAGAAAAGGGCCAACAACAGCACCGCCCCGGCCACTTTCATCTTAACCAAGAGAAAGGCCAGGGCCACCGTTGCCAAGAGCACCCCTAGAATGGCGGTGCCACTTGCCAGGCCGGCAGAGCCGCACAGCTTGTCAAAGGGGTTTATATGGTTGGTTCCCGTATTCATTTTACTTGTTTGCCAGGGCATAGCGCCCATGCACCAGTTTCTTGAAATTGTTTTTGTAAAAATTCGCCCCACAAGAAAAAATGGCCCCGTAGGTGAGGTTTAACTCCTTGTTCAAAAAGTACATTCCCACCCCAATGCCGATCAAGGTAAAGGCAATGGAGGCCACGGCCACCAGAAGCAAGGATTCAAACACAAAGACTGCGATGAGGTCTCCCGTAACATTTGCCGCCACCATCACAAATACCTTGAAGGCGTTTACCTTTGGCCTGTTCACACTGTCCAGACCAACCCCGGTCATTCGGTCAATGGGCAGGAGCAGCCCATAAAGGGCAAAGACACGGACAATGGCCACCACATTGGATCCCATTTCCGGAGATGCCCGTAGATAGTGCTCCCCAGAGAGCATGAGCACCAAATACTCGGCAAAGACAAATACAAAAATGCTCATGGCCGCGAACAAATACGTCAACGCACCGGAATAGGTATAGAACAAATACCTAACCTGTTTTAGGTTGTCTTGAATACTGGCTTTGGACATTTTGGGAAAAGCGGTGGCCACAAAGCTCCGTAGGGGGATCTGGAGCAATTCGGTGAGCTTTAGGGGAATGCTGTACATAGCCACGGCCGCACTGCCCATGGGGCTTAAACTGATGATCACCGCATCTGCACTGACCAAGAAGTTGGTCCCTATCAAGGTAATGGTGGTGTATTTTCCAAAATTCAACAAGGTCTTGTTGGTCTCTGAACCTGCCCTGGTGATCAGCTTTGTGCCATCCCACCCCAGGACAATGGTGAGGCCGGAGGTGATGCCGTTAATGACGAGCAGGGTTATGACCAGCTCGTTCAGGGCCATTTCCACAAAAAAGAAATGGAACAGAATGACCAGAAAAAAAAGGCCACTGTTTATGGATTTTATGAGCAGCATACGATCGTACCTGCGATCGGCCTGCAAGACCACCAGCGCATTGTTCCAAGGCAGGTTGGCAAAGGCCAGTACGGGGTACCATTTAAAGAACAAGTTATAGGCAGAACCTGCAAGGGCATCATGAAACACCTGATAGCAAAGAGCGATGATGAAGGCCACCAGGACCGTGGCGCACAGTCCAATGAGGGCGTTGGAGCCTATGAGCTTGGTCCTTGAGCTCTGATCGGCACCGGACAGGAAACGTATGAGCCCGGTATTGGTAATGCCAAAACGGAACATTTCCACAAAAGAACCACCGGTAATGAACAGCACCCATTCCCCAAAGACATCCAGGGAAAGGCTCCGTGCCAGCAACGCAAAGCCAAGGAGTCCCAAAACGGCAATGACCACATTGCCCATCAAGGAAAGGAAGTTATCTTCGCGTGCCAATTTTTTGAACATATGCATGGGATGGTTTTCTATATCTGGCTTTTGGAAAGGAACTGGAAACGGAACATGGCCTTCAACTTTCTTCTGAACTTGTTCCTGGTCTTGGGCAGATCGCCCAAAACGGCCTCGGTCTCGTTAATTTGAACCCCGTTTACAATAATCCCCAATGTTGAGGCACAGGATTCCTTTAAGTACTTCAAGGCCATTTCATCGGCATCCGTCCAAACCCTATTGGAGCGGCACACCATGACGTTCAGATCTGCATTGAGCATTAATTCCGCAGGATATTTGTTGTGGATAATGGCCGGTAATTCAATGATCACAACATCTGGGGTGGCATTGGCAAATGTGCTGTCCTGGGCCAAAATGTCCTTGTAGCCCTTTGCGTTGTAAAAGGTATTGTCCAGCTTGTACGTGAAATATTCTGAAGACTCCAGGTAGTTGTCCACGGGATCCAAAAAAGGATTTCCAAAATCTATCCGCGTGTCCGGATAGCCTAACATCTTGTTTATGATAGAAGTTCTGGCAACTTCTTTCAGCGGGGGTCTTTTTTCGCTGTAATTCAGAACCAGTACCTTTTTGCCCTCTTGCTTCAAGGTCTTGGCCATATTGCCGGCCATGACGGTTTTGCCTTCCCATTTTTGGGTACTGAACACGGTGATGACCTTGGTCCGTTCTCCTTGGTGCAATTTGCCAACATGCTGCAATACGTTCTGGACAATGATGCCCAATAACCGTTCCCTGACAAAGGCCAAATTGGTGCCCCCGGTGTTCTGCACGATCTTTGGCATCATTCCCAAAGGTTCCAATCCCGTCTTCTTGGCCCCCTTGATGGAATTTTTGAGGGTATCATCAAAGTACTCCATGACAAAAATGACCCCAAGGGTCAATATGCCGCCCACCAAGGCGGCGGCAATGATCAAGATGGCCCGTTTGGTAGGGTTGGGCTTAAGCGGGTAAAAAGGGGCATCCACCGTTTTTAGGTTTGCAGAGAGCTCACTGTCCGTCAATTTTAGCTTGGCCAGGTTCAACCCGTGCAAAATTTCCAGATACCCTTGTTCCGCAACCGAGATCTCGCGTTCCAGTCGCTTCATATTGGCGCCGGCAGGGGCATAATTGGCGTAGGTTTCCTGAAACTGCTCTTTTTGGCCCTCAATGACCTTGATCTTTGCTTTTAGATCTTCGGTATCCACCGAGCTGGCCATCCAGTCCGGGAGCACTTTGGAAATGGGAAGGCCATCAATGGAATTCTGGTAGGTGTACATCTCGTCCACGCTGGTCTTTATGCCCGCGTCCAATAGCTTAATTTTTGCTTTGAGCTCCTGAAGTGTCCGCCTATCTGCCTCCGTACCTCCGGATTGCAGTTTGGCCCGGGCCATGCCCATTTGGAACTTTAGGTCTCCCAGTTCCTTTTTCTTTTCAAGGACATCATTGCTCTTGGCCTGTATGATCTCCTGGATCTTCAATTTCTCTTCCAATCTTTTGGATCCCGCCTGGATGCCCGCCAGGTCGGCGATCTTCTTTTTATAGTCCACCTCCAGCTCCTCCTTTACCACCGCCACGGCCTTGCTCTGCTCATAATAATTTATGATGTTGGATTTCTTGTTGAACTCCAACAGCTTGTTCTCCGCTTCCTTGAGGGCCTCCTTGGCCTTGTCCAGTTCATTCTCAAAATACTTTACCACCGCATCGGAGCTGTTCTCCTTGATGGCCTTGTAGTTAATGGTACAGACCTCGTTGTAAATGGCAAGGGTGTGCTGGCAAATGCCAGGGTCATTGGCCGTATAGGTGAGCTTGATCAAATCACTGTTGCCAATGCGCTGGGCCTTGACGCCCGATACGGCCTTTATGGAGTAATGGGCGTCATCATCAAAACTGAGCAGGCCATAGATGTAGTTGTCGCTGCTGCTGCGCATCAATTGCAGCAGGTTCTGTACCGTCTTCTCGTAGGCAAGGCGATCGATCTGTGGTGGAAGCGGATTGTTGATCATCCTTTCCCGGTCCAAGGTGGCCGGATCCACTTCCCCGGTTTCCACATAGGTGTACACCCGCTCCGGAACCTTGAGCCTAAGCTCGTTGTAGAAGGCCTCGGAAATGTACTTGGGGTCTGCCTCCGGCAGCATGAGGTGCAGGGCCAAGAGCCTTACCGCCACTTCTTCCTGGGTTTCCCTGGAATTGATGATGTTGATCAAATTATCAAAAGCCGTGTTGGTGGCCTGGTAGTTGAAGGTCTTGTCCATTTCAATGGAAGAACCGGAGGCCAGGCCGGTGTACAGGACGGTTTGCGAGGAATACTCAAAGGTGGGGTTCATGGTAAGGACCATGACCAACACCGCAAGCAGTATGGGCACCAGCAGCAAGAGCCGCAAGTGCTTTAAAATCAACCTAACAAAATCAATCACCGTCATGTTGCCACTTCTAGTTGGTTATCTCAAAAGCAAAGCCCGCCAATGTTTCCAAGCGTTGCTTTGCCGTAATGAACTGGGACATGGCCACTTCATACTCCTCTTCCATGGATGCGGTAATGCCTTTGATGCGCACATATTCGGATATGGGCACGATCCCGTTTCTAAATTCCTTTTCCACCATTTGCATGTTCACGGTGCCATCTCCCAGGGTTTTGGATTTTATGTGCAGGAGCCGCTGTTTCAACAACAAATCCTGGTACAGCGCTATGACGGCCTGTTTGATCTGCTCGTGCTCAAACTCGATCATTTTCTTGGCCGCTTCCATTTCGTATTGGGCCTGTTCAATTTGATTTCTTCTGTTGATGCCGGCAAACAAGGGGAACTTCACATAGACCCCAACACTGTAGTTAAACTGCTTGGTTGTGGTCAATACCTGTGAAAGGGCCTCCCCATCCTCGTTGCTGGAAAAATTGTTGAGGTTTCCATATCTGGAATCCACCTGAAGGCCCAGATTGTCGGACCAGCGTAATTTCTCCGAGGCCAGTGCGGCCTCTTTGGCCTTGACGTTGTTGCTCTGGAAGCCCACCATGGCACTCCGCTTCAAAACGGAATCGATCACCACCTGAAGCGGCGGAAAATTGAACTCGGCAGCCTGGAACTCCATATCTGCCGTAGGCGCTGTCTGCCCTTGTAGTCCGTTGATCGATAGCAGTAGGAACATCCATACTGGTGTTAACTTAAAAGGTCTACACATTCTCTTTCTGAAAAACAGCTTTAAACGTTCTGATGATGATCCACATGTCCATCCAAAAAGCGTATTTGCCATTTGCCCGTTCCACGTAGTCCACATCCAGTTGTTTTCGTTCCTCGGGAGACATCTTTGAGGTTCTCCCGCGGGCCTCTACCTGCCAGAGCCCGGTAATGCCGGCCGGGCCGTTAAAACGCTGTGTCCACTGGTCCGTGGTGAGCATTTCCGCCTCGTAGAGCGGCAGGGGCCGGTTGCCCACAATGGACATGTCCCCGCGCAAAACATTGACGAGCTGGGGCAGTTCATCTATGCTCAACTTTCTAATGATGCGCCCCACTTTGGTAATGCGCGGATCATTGTCAAACTTCACAAAGGCACTTTCCGTTTCCTTCTTTCGCCTTTCATGAAAAGTGGTCTCTGGCACCACCACATCGTCGCCGATCAACTGAACGTCATCGGCAAGGGCCCTGTGCTGCTCCCTTTTTTCTTCACTTTCGCCCTCTTGGCCATGATCCACGTATTGGTTCAGGTGCTCAAACTCCTTTAGGCGCTTGTCCGCATCGGGATACATGGAGCGCAGCTTTAAAAAGTTGAAGATCCGGTATCCGGTGCCCACGCGTTTGGAGATGTAGTACACCTTTCCCTTGGATTCCAGTCTAATGGCCGCGATGACCAAAAGCAGGAAAGGGGCGGCCAAGAGCAGCGCCGACCCCGCCACGACCACATCAAAGGAGCGTTTCCAAAAACCTATGGCATAGGTGTGCACATGGGGCGTATTGATCTTAATGCGCTGCTCCAGCAAGTTGCTCTTCAGGGCCCTAAGGAAGCGCACACGCTCCAAAATCTGATCAAAGCCTATGGGATAGGGAAAAAAATCGTCAAAACCATTTTCCAGGGCCAACCGTTTTTCTTCCTTGCCCAAGGACTTGCCCAGGTACACAAAAGGTACCGTGCCCACTTGTGTAAAATGGCGCTCCATAAAATGGCGCAACCGTTGCAGTTCCGGGCTTCCCGTACCATACTCGCAAAGCACCGCATCCACGGGCACCCGCGCGGGCCCCGGCTCTTCTGCCCTGCCCCCTAACCAATGAAGGGCTTTCTCCACGTTGCTCACCATGTGAATGGAGACCCCGCCCTTTGTTTCGTTCACCTCTTCCATCAATACTTCATAACTGCCTATGTAAAGTACCGATTGGGTGCTCTCCGTGACCATCTCCATTATTGACGCACCAAGAGTTTATCTACCCTGATCAAGAGCTCTTCCGGGTTAAAGGGCTTGATCATGTAATCACTGGCCCCCAACTTTAGGCAGGCGATGCGATCGGCACTGCTCTCGCGACAGCTGAGCACGATCACCGGTATATCTGCAAAGATGCCGGATGCCTTGAGCTGTTTTATGAATTCAAAACCATCCATCTCCGGCATTTCCAAATCGGTAATGATCAGATCGGGCAGGTTGCCCTGTTGCAACCATCCCAGCGCCCGTAGGCCGTTTGCTTGGGTATGTACCGTGTAGGAACGTCCCAGAAATTGGGCCACCAAGGCGCTCAGGGTCTCCTTGTCATCTACTACCAATATTTCCATAATCATTTAATTTGTAGGTTAAAATTATAACGCAATGTAGGATTTATATTACTTTATGGAATTTCAATGTTGTGAAGGCCCTAATACTTGTTGTGAGATTACATTTTGAGTTTACTTTTCTTACAAAAAGTCCGTTTCGTGCTTATTTTCCCACTCTAAACACCCCTAAAAACAGTAAAAACCGATATCGCTATCGGTTTTTACATCAGATTTGGGGGATGGGCTCCTGCCCTAACAGGCTCCCTTTTAACGGGCACCCGCTCAGGTATTGTCACCAACACGCCGATCCGGGGTCCCAAACTTAACCTAACATTATTTGAGGGCTTTTCGTTGCCCGGGTCAAAGGTAGCGTCTTGTGCCTTTGGGGCCGCAGCCTGCAAGACGAGTGGTGCACCCAAGTGCGTTGAACAACAAGTAACTGTAGACGAACGGTTGTTGGAACCCCAAGACAGATTTGCAGATGGACGGGGCATCCGGTGAAGGGCCCACCAAAAAGGGTTGGGCACCACTCCTTCCCAACGGTATGGGAAAATGCGGCAGGGCAAAGGGGACCGGAAAAACCGTTCCTGCAAGGTCTCTCTGGGTCACCTTATACCAGTTCTCGTTTGAAATGCAGCCCTAGAAATGGAATTATTTTTTTGGCCTGCGAAAATGAAAGATCAGGCATAGCCCAGCTACGGCTTATTTTTATTTTGAAGTAGGGCGTAAAAAGAAACCATTTATCGGCTTATTTTCAATTGGGAAATGGTATTAGGTCATTCGGGGAGCACAATGCCCATTTTTTTCAAGAGAAAGGAAGCGTTCATGTTCTTGCAGATGCCTTCTTTGAAGGTATAGTCAAAATGCAGTTCACCATCCACGATCTCGGCATCAAAATAATAGTTCTTTACCTGTGGGCGTTCCTTGGCCACCTCACAGAGGGTAAGGTCATGGGTGGCAATGATGCCGGTGCTCTTGGAAGCGGCCAATCTTTCCAGGAACTGTCTGGAGCCCTTGGCCTTGTCCACGCTGTTGGTGCCCTTAAGAATCTCATCCAAGACAATGAAATAGCGGTCCTGGGCGATCTCGTTCACCACAAACTGCAAACGTTTCAATTCCGAGAAGAAATAAGACGCATCGTCCGTTAGGGAATCCGTGGTGCGCATGCTGGTTATGAGCTTTATGGGCGTGTACTCCATGGACCGGGCACAGACGGGCAAGCCCATATTGGCCATGATGATCTGCAATGAGACCGTGCGCAGAAAGGTGCTCTTCCCGGCCATGTTGGCCCCGGTGACAATAAAAAACTCCCCCTGCCCAATGGCGTAATCATTGGCCACCCGCTTTTTGGGGTCCAACAAGGGGTGTGCCGCGGCCCGGGCCCTAATCTGCCCGTTATTGGTGATCTTGGGGTAGGTAAATCCCGGATGGTTAAAGGCAAAGTTCCCCAGACTTATGTAGGCATCAAAAAAGGCAATGGCCTGGAACCAAGCGGCCACCTCACCGCCGTGTTCCTTGATCCAGTCCTCCAATTTGCCAATGGTGGAGATACTGCGCAAGAAAAGACCGTTGGCCACAATGAGATAGACAATGTTATGGTTATCGTCCAAACTGTCCAAGAGCTTGGAAAAGCGCCCCAACAGGACAGAGGTCTTCTCGCCATTGCGCAGCAACCGCCCCCGCTCCCGGGACAGCACGGCACTTTTAAAAGGGGTGTCTTCCAAGATGGTGACCAGTTGATTGTACTGCTTAAAGGTATCCACGATCTTGGAGGTCACTGCGCCCAGGCGCATCATCCGCTTTGCGAACAAGCCGAAGAGCAACAGCCCAAAAAGCACCCAATAGATCAAATGGGCCTCTGACAGTATTTCCATAAAATAGGCGGTGAGCACGCCCACACTGGCCACGGAAAACACCAGGGGCACGTAGCGCATGGCCCTGGGGAGAAAAGGGGTATAGTCTCCCAACCACGTTACGATGCTCTCGGTACTTGTTTCCACCTTGGCCAAACCGGCCACCGCCAGGTAATCCTGTCGCCAGTCGGGCATTTGGGACAGTTCCCGTACGGCGGCCTGCTTGGCGGGGATGCCATCTATGGCATTGGCGGTTATCCATTGGGCCAATGCGGCGCTTCCGGCCGGCAGGGCGGTGCGGTTCATGTACTGATAGAAGGATCCCTCACCAAAGAGGTCAATGTCCCCACTAAAGTGATGGCCATCTTCTGCATGCTCCCCCCCGGAGGGCAGGTTGGCGTACCTACGGTGCAGCACGGCCACCTCCCGTTTGTTCATGGCCAAGAGGGCCTTGATCTTTTCCTTTTTGTACTGGAGGTTCACGTGGCGCCTCACCAAAAAGAGAAAAACGGCCGCGGCCAAAAAGAGCACGGCCACCAGCCACCTTGTCTGCCCCCAGAGGCCGTAGGCGGCGGCAACGGCCCCGAGAAAGACCAGCAGCCGCAGCATGCTGCTGGCGTACAGTTGTTTTTTTGCCCGGGCCAGTGCGGAACCATGGGCAGCTATTTTCTCCTGATAAAAGGTGTGCAGCTCTTGCATAAGGGAATGCGTTTCTTCCTAGGGGCAAAGATAGGCATACCCCTAGGAAAGGGCGGCCAGGGCCGCCTGCATTTTCTTGGTGAGCTTGGCCACCACCAAGGCATAGGAGTGATCTATGAGGGATCGGGTCAGGGCGGGGTCCAACTGCTCCATGTACACGGTGTTCCAGTGCACCTTGCTCATGTGCCAGCCCGCAATGATCTCCGGATGCGCCTCCCGAAGCTGAATGGCCCTTTCGGGGTCGCACTTTAAATTCACCTGCGGTGGCATCCGTTCCAGCCCACAGAGGGCGAACATTTTTCCCATCACCTTGAACACCAAGGTAACGTCGTCAAAGGGAAAGCCCTCGGTGACCCCTTTCTTGGCCAGGCAATACGTTCTAAGTTCCTCTACGTTCATAGGGGTCATATCCCGGTGGAGTCATAGACAATGACCTTTTCCCAAAGGTGGGCGGCCTCTTCCACAAATTTCTGGTGCGGCACCTCGTCCTGGTAGCGCTGTTGGTCCTCTGCCGAGGCAAAAGTGACGATGAGGGAATAGGTGAAGGACCCGTCCACCACCTCCCTGCTGGCTTGGGGCGGGGTGCCAATGAACTTGGTCTTGGCGTAGGCGGAACGCTCCAAAAAAGTACGGAGCGAAGCCTCAAAGGCGGCACGCTCCGCCGCGTTGTCCGGATTCTTGAGCCAAAAATACACCGTGTGGGCAAAATGGGGGTCAAAGGTCTGCATGGGTTCTTTGGTTTGTGCTTGGGCCATGTGTAGGCCCAAAAGCAATGTTGTGGCAAAAATTAAAAGTGTTTTCATAAGGTGTTCATAGAGATGAAAAAGTTATTCCTTGTTGAGACGCAAAACATTGCGTCTGTACAGGTGGAGATGCAAAAGAAATTGTTCCTCCTTGAGACGCAAAATATGGCTTCTTCTAGCTATAAATTCAAAAAAAAAATCCTCTTTTGTGTGGAGACGCAACATATGGCGTCTGCACGGGGAGGGCCCCGGAAAAGCCGGCCAGTGACCGTTCAGGTCTCCAATTTTTTCTTCTGTTCCTCGGTAATGTGCAGCGCCGTATAGTCCAGTTCCCAACCAATGGTCTCCACGATCTTTTCTATGAGCAACACGGTCTGCAAGGCCTCTTTCCGGGCCGTTTCCATCAGTCCGCTTTCGGGTATCTTTTCCATGATGTGCTTCCGGGCCTCCTGGTTCAGGGTGGTAAGGTCATCTGGTTTAAAGGTGTTGAACATGCCGTTCTTGATATCGTAAAAATCCAGCTCGGGCTCCAGGGAGAGCACCTCGGGTTGGGGAAAATTGGTGAGCACGATCTTCTTTTTGCCCTCATTGGCGTGCATGAGCACCTTTTGTAGATCGTAGCCGATCTGGGCCTTGGCCTTAATGACGATCAAGGCCTTTTTCTTGCTGGTGACCAAGCTCAAGAAATGCTCCTTGGTGTTTTCATATTTATAGATCTCGGCAAAATCCCCTTCCACCGAAATGAGCTTGCAGACACTCTTGATCTTTTCCAACAAGACGGTGCTTTGGTGGGAGGTAACCTCCTTGCGCTTCTTTTTGTTGAAGAATGTGAAGAGCCAGTACATACAAATGGCCCCTAGGATCAAGCCCAATAAGACTTCCAAAACATCGTTCATAATTGTTGTTTGCGTGGTTCACGTACGGGCCCAGACCATTGTTTTCCTTTCTTGTGCGGCTGGGCGCACCCCGGCCCCTTTTTTTCAAAAGTACAAAGACCGGGCCAATTGGCGTACGCCATACCAAATCCGTGCACAGCAGGCAAGGGCGCTACACCGGGTGGACAGGGAAGAGCACGGGCCTGCTGGGACTGGCATCGTTCTCAAAAGGGGCCAATTGCAGGTTTAGAAAATAGGGGCCGTCTGCAATGGCACTGTCCACAAAAACAAACTCCGTGATGGTGGCCCGGTCCCGCACCTTGCCCCCCACGTTCCAAAAGGCGCGGTGGGCCAATAGGGCGCCCCCGTCCTTCTCCTTGTCCACCGAAGGGAGGTCCACCAGCAAGTGCCCCACCCCCATCTCCGCCAAGAAACGGGCGGCGGCCTCGGAAAGGTAAGGCGGATCGGTATGGGCGTACTGCCGGCTGCGTTTGTCCCTGCTATTGGGCAAGGTGCGCAGCACCAGGGCCTCCGGGCGCTCTGAGCCTAGGGCAGATCGGAGTTGTTCTTCCGTGATGACCCGGTCGCCGTGCACCGAACAAGGCTCCAAGCTGATCAACTGGGCCATAAAAAAATAATGGCTCAAGCTCTGGTTCACGGAGACAACATGTTCCGTAATGTGGCCCACGCACTCGGTATGGGTGCCGTGGGCGTGCGGATTGAACCAGATGTCATTGAAATTGGTGCTGGCCCCGGCGGCCACACTGCCCACAAAACCATCCTCCCGGTGGGGCGCGATCTTGGGCGGCCCCACGTACCAGGCGGTAACGTTTTCCTTGCTTCCCCTTAGGGGCAGGGAAATGTCCAGGGGTTGGGAGAGGTTTACCTCGTATTGGCGGTTGTTGTGGGCAATGGTTGCTTTCATTGTTGGGATTGTTGCGTTATGCTTTCCAATGGTGCATTGAAGATAGCGATTAGAAATATGGGTTTTGAAAAAAGATTGGTTCCACACCACACGGGTTGCAATCCAAAACTTTACGGTTTTTTGAACTCACTTAATCCTATTTTGAGAAAGAACCGTTAGGATTTAAGCAAATGGATTCCATTGATGCTCAATGGCGGGAAATGGTGATTACCCTCCCTCGGTACAGGATAGTGGTTAAAGGTTTCAAGAAGCTATCCTTCAATCTCCGGGTGAAGGTCGTGAATCTTAAAGAAACCTCGAATAGCACAAAGGAAAAATACCATCATTCACAGCACCTCCATCGCAATCTGGATGTTCCGCTTAGGAAAGCATGGGCATAAGTATGTTTTTCAGGTGGTTAAAAAAGAAATGGCTTTAGCCTTATGGATGATATGCTCCTTTGTTCGAATCATTTGTTTGTGATGCAACGCTCCTAGAATGTACACTGAATCATTTTGAACCAAAAAATGTAAGGCGCAATAAAAACTAGAAAAATCTACGCTTCTTACAATACTAAAGTAGATCTGAAACAAATTATGGATTAGGCTTCAGATAATCAGTTTGGTTCTTGAAATCGATATCAAAAGCTCGTTCCAATCCTGAAGTTCGATCATGACCTTTTGCAATGAGAACATCCTTTTCGGCATCTTTTGAAACTATGATTTGATATGCCATTTCTGCTCATTACATCTTCAATTGTAGAAAATTCCATTTCGTAATGATCAAACTATGTTAAAAGTTCATCCATCATACCAGTATATTCCTTCTATGGAACTTCCAGCTTTTTTGCCGCTTCTATGGCTAAATGTCCTAGCCAATTTTTAAGACTACGGTTTTGTCTTTTGACCTCAGCTTTAAGTATGGAAACAACCGCTTCATTTAAATGTGGTTCTTTACGCACCATAACGATCAATGTTTGCATGTACAAAACACGTTTACAATACGTAAGGTAATGAATACCGCGGTTTACGAGAAGCGTAAAGATGGGCGGTGCGCCTATGTACGGGACTTGCCTGGCCGTACGCGTGCAGGAGCGAGCTGTGAAATAGGCGAAAGAAACACAGTAGAGACCCTTTGGCTGCATCTTGTAGTCATCAAAGGGAATTAATCCCAATGGAAGGAGGTGTTTTTCTATTTTTAATTCAATGTCTTAAAAGTTCCGTGGCACCTTAGACCCCGGTAGTTCATAGGGACAGTGGTCTGTAAATGACACTTTTTACCGAAAATTTCGCTCTGTTTTGGAGCGGTACCTGAACGAGTCCAAAACAAAGTGCACCGCATGTATTTTAGGGGCAGACCCTTTGAAAGGGAAGTGATATCGGGGAGTGCAGGATGATGATACTTTTTCGGATATTCCACTAAAAAAAAAGATGATGAAGGTAAACATCATGCCCATCAAAAGACATTGATTTTCTCAACAAACACATCGAACCCTGTGGTTATTTGGTTTTCCGGAATTGATATTGAAAATATTTCCCCAAGGTCATTTTCAAATATTCCAATGGGGTAACCCTTTATTTTAATGGTTTGTACTTCACTTGTTGAATCCAGCTTTTAAAAAGACTGCCGAAATAAAAAAGGTTGCTTATAGATAAAAGGTTGGCATAAGTTTTTTGGAATCCAGCTCAGACTAAGCGAGGTTCTTTTTTTGGGTATCCCAAGCAAATGATTGTGTTTTGATTAAATCTGTAATGTTCTCTAAAAAAAAGCCCTGTTTTTAGAAGATTCTCGGCAGGTTTTTAGCCACTGAAAATCAAATATTTAGTATTTTAGAAGCAGTATGATAAACCAACCTGTTATGAAATTAAAGCTTTTAGGTGTGTTGCTACCCACCTTTGTGTTCATGGTTTTTTTAAATGCTCAAAGCCAATCAAACATAGATAGTTTGTTGAAGGTTTATAAAGCTTTGCCCAATGATACCACAAAAGTGAATTTATTGGATGACATATTTGAATATTATCTGAAAATTGATACCCTTGAAGCAAAGCTCTTTTTGAATAAACAAATTGAAATTTCAGAACAGATAAATTTTATAAACGGTCTTGGCCGTAGCAACTTTAATTTAGGCAGGTATTATGAAAAATTAGGAAAAAACGCTAAGGCTATGACCCATTATGAGATATCAGATGGCTATTACAAAGACAATTCAAATGTTAAAGGTCAAGGACTTGCCAAGTATTACATGGCCAGATTAATTGGATTTGAAAAGGATGGGTATGATAAAAGCCTTAAAATGATGGAGGAAAACATCGAGTTTTACAGGAAAGTTCAAGATACTAGCCTGTTAGCATATACACTATACGATCAGGGCTGGAATCATCTTACAAAAGGCAATCATAAAATTGCACTGCAAAAGAGTCTAGCTGCTCTGAAAAATTTCAAATTATTAAAAAATGAAATAAAAGTAGCAAGTACTTTCTTTCAACTTTCTGCAATCGAATGTGAATTAAAACACGAGGAAGAGGCATTACAATATGCTTTTGAAGCTCTTGAATATTACAACCAGAATGGTGACAATTATAGTATACAAATTGGAGGAATATACAATACGATGGGAATCATTTACAACCAACAAAAACAGTATCACAGAGCAGATAGTATCTTCAACAAGGCCTTTGGACTAGCTAAAAAGGCTAACTTCAAGAATCTTCAAAAATTGGTTCTTTTTAACCACAGTGAAAGTTTTGCGGACAGGAAAGAATATGAGAGGGCACTTGAAAAAATAGAGACTTACATTGAAATTGAAAAAATATCAAAAGACAATCAACTGTCTTCCCTTAGCTTATTGGGCAAAGGAAGCATTTTAGTAAATCTAGACCGTGTCTATGAAGCTAAAAAATATTTGGATAAAGCTTTGGAAGCAGCTAAAATAGAAAATGTTAAACCTAGGATTGCAAAAGCCTATATGAATCGCGCGAAGGCAAATGCGTTGTTAAATAACTACAGGGCTGCTTACAATGACCATAAGAATTATACCCTTTGGCAAGATTCTATTTACAACAAAACAAAATCCCAGCAAATTGAAGAAATGCGGGCCATCTTCGATACCGAAAAAAAAGAACAACAGATTGCCCGGCAAGAAACGGAAATCAACCTGTTGGAAGAACGCGCAAAAGTAAGCCGTCTTCAAAAATTACTTTTAGGTGGTGGTCTTGGATTATCACTTGTGGCCCTTGGTTTTGGATACTATGGTTTTCGGCAACGAAACCGACGCAACCAGCTAGAAAAAGAAAAGGTGGAAACAGAACTGGCCTTTAAAAAGAAAGAACTGACCACGCACGCCCTTCACTTGGCCAAAAAGAACGAAATCTTGGAACAAGTAAAACAAAAAGCCAAAGAACTGAAATCAACGGAAAATGTGGAAAAAGGCTACCAGACCTTGGTACAGACCATCAACTTCGACCAACAAGACGACAAGGCCTGGGAGAATTTTACGCAATACTTTGAGGCGGTACATAAAGATTTTGCGAAACAGGCCATGGCAAAATACCCCGATATCACCAAAAATGAACTCCGTCTCATGGCCTTGATGAAGATGAACCTTTCTTCAAAGGAAATTGCCAATATCCTCAACATTTCATCTGACGGAGTCAAGAAAGCCCGCCAGCGCTTGAGAAAAAAAATGGACCTTTCACCAGACGATTCCCTCGAAACCACAGTCATGGCCATTTGACCATCTGTTCTCCTTCCTCCTGAACACCCAATAAAATAAAGGGACTCCAGGCTGTACCCTTTTTGTACCCCCCTCTTAATTTTAGCGTACCCCTTTCGTACCCCCTGTTTTTTTCAAAAGCCAAAGTAAGCAGATTAGGTTTGTGGTGTTGAGATTCAACATTCAAGTTTTGTGGTCTTGCTCGGTTAGGTACTGCAGACCAAAACTGGGCAAGTCACACAAAACCAAACAAATTGCTTCACCACAAAACAAAACATGATGAAAACGTACCATAGTTTTTTTAAAGTAATAGTATTTGTAGTTTCATTGAGCATTAGTTGCACCTCGTGCAGCAAAGATGAGACCCCGCCAACAACAGAAATAGCGGATACCGATCAAGACGGCATTGCCGATGCCGATGACAATTGCCCCAATGCGGCGGGGCCCGCCAGTAACCAGGGTTGTCCTGAAGAAGAAGAGAGTAGCCTCACTTTTGCCGATGTCATTAACCTTGGGGCCGATCCTGAAGACTTCCCCACCCAACGTACCGAAGAAGAGGTTGGGGAACCTACCTCTGAGAATGAAGATATTACACGTACGTCCGAATCAGGGAGTACAATTACCGAGCGCTTTATCTGTACCCACAGAACGGTGAACGTTCTTGACGGTAATGGGGAATTTCCACTTTTTGACACCAATGCGGATGTCATTTTTCCAGGCAACCTGTTACAGGGCAAAACCTTACAGAATGCCACGCCCGCACCCATAGTGGTCAAACGTGCCGGGGGCACCATTTCCTACAATTTGAACAATGGCAATCTAAACTCCTCTTTCGATGTTGTAGAAGTAAAGAAAAGTACCATTCAAGACGGCATGAACAATATCATCGCCAGTTCAGGTGATGTAGTGCCCGCCAATTTTGATTTGGAAATCGTCCAAATTGAATCAGAAAGCCAATTGGCGATTGAATTGGGCATTGATGTAGAAACCTTGGCAACCAAAACGTCTGGCAATATGTCGTTCAGCCAAGACAAATCCTATAACAGAACATTGGTCAAATTAACCCAATCGTATTATACCATGAGCTTTGATTTGCCAACGAGTCTAGACGAGATTTTTGACGAAAGTGTAACTCCCGAAGATTTGGCGGTCTATGTGCAGGAAGATAACCCTGCCACTTTTATTTCTTCGGTCACCTATGGGCGTATATTTTATATGTTGATAGAATCGACCTCTAGTCGTACGGAAATGCAAGCGCAACTGAACCTTGCTTACGATGGTGTTGTGGCCCAAGTTGAGGGCAGTTTGGAAACCAGCTATATGCAAGAATTGAACGACCTTAAGATCAAGGTAATCGCGTATGGTGGTGATGCTAGTGGAACCTTTAATCTTGCTGGTGAGAGCAGCGTTGCCGAGATTGCCAACAAAATAGCCCAAAGCACCGATGTACGGGCCGGGCTACCTTTGTCTTATGTGGCAAGAAGTGTAAAGCGCCCGGATCAAATTGTAGGCGTAAAATTAGCTACCGAATATGATATCGTCAATTGCGAGCTAAAAGGGGTATTGCCCCCACAGGTGTATCTAGAATTGGTTGACTTGTTTAAGGATGATGCCGATGGTGGCGGTATTGGTGCGATGACACACGTTGGATCGAGCAACATCTTGGTTTTTAGCAAGGCTGGTGATAAATACGCCTGGTTCAATGGCAATAGCGGAACGGTAAAAGGCGTGTATGGTATCAAAGACAATGATTCACCTTTAGGTATTGTGCCATTGGACAATGTTGGCGCTGGGCGATTCAGGTTATTTGGAGGGTTTTTGAAAAATGAGATTGAACTCATTGATAAGACTGGATTAAGGCTAGTTAAATTTTGGTTCGACCCTATTTTTTCCGGTACATTCACTAATGCTGATGCACCCATTCGTTTTGGAACCTTTCAAACAGGAGGTAATGCAGGCAATGACAACATTTTTTTGCTGAATACCGTATACAATGAATACGATAATTTTCAGTTTGGCCAACAAGGTATTGAGGCAGCGCTTCACTTAGGGGGAGTAGACGACCTACGTTCTACCTTCTTTGGTAAACCCGGTTCACAATTTCAAAATATTCGTGTTATCAAGCCCGTTTTTGGTGATGATATTGTTTCATATACAGACCCAAGAGATACGAGGAACTGGATATACAATTCCAATAATGCTCTACCTTTTGAAAAAGTAGGTGCGGCATGTTATATTCAAATTGGGAGCGAATATTATTATTTGTTCGTGAATGATGCGGGCAATGAGCTAGCCTCGGGCACCCTAACCGTATTTTCGGGACAAAATTTGCCCACGGCACAGTTTGATGCACCCTGGGTAATCAATTAAAAAGGCCCAAAATGATAGAATAAAAAAGCGGGGCCATGGCCCCGCTTTTATTATTTACACACTTTGTGAAATAGTCCCATAAAATAATAAGATATCTGTATCCATTCAACTTCATCATAAAACCAAAAGACTTTCTAACTATTGAAAACTAAAAATAAACTATAATATTTTCCCTCCAACTTTATTTTTCAATAGACAGTAGGCAGCATCATAGTATGGAACATTACCATTTGCCCGAGTTCGAGGAAAACAGGGATGGTTGCGCTGTAGTTCCGATGCCCTTATCGTTTTTTTTGGAAGGAGGCAATAGGCCTGGAAACCAGAAACATGGTTGGCCACAACGTTGTTGACGCTCCTGTGCCTGCAATCCAAATGGTGTATTGAAGATTCCTATACGGTTGCAAATCGCCGCAAAAAGGACGGCTGCCCTGGCGTTGGCCCGATAAGAGAAGGCCTCATTTTATTGGGGGTTGCGCCCTCATCAAGAAAGGCCAACACCTGACCCGGGCTAACCCTTTGTCAACTGCCCATCGCCGGTACCGGCACCGGCATTTGGGGCCCAATTTAGCAGGAACAGATCGGCCGCAATGCCATCGGCCAAGAACCTTCCCTTTTTGGTGGCCAGGAGCAGGTCGCCGTCCCGGTACAAGAGGTGCTCTGCCAAGAACTTTTGCGCCTGTAGCTCCAAGTGCTCCCGGTACTTGGGCCCAAAATCACCTGCTACCTTGGCCAGGGAAACGCCCCAAATGGTGCGCAGGCCCGTCATCACGTACTCGTTGTACTTGTCCGCCACGGAAAGGGTTTCAGTCTCCATGGGGAGCACCCCCCGCTCCAAGGCCCGGATGTATTTGGGATTGTTGTTGATGTTCCATCCCCGCCGCTCCCCGTCATAGGAGTGCGCAGAGGGGCCAATGCCCATGTATTTCTTTTGTTGCCAATACGCGGTGTTGTTCTTGCTGAAGTAGCCCGGTTTCCCAAAATTGGAGATCTCGTAACAGCAATAGCCCGCGGCCGTGAGCGTTTGGTCCAAGATGTTGAAATGGTGCTGGGCCTCCTCGTCCCCGGCCGGCTGCACCAAGCCCTTCTCCACAAAACTGGCCAGGGCGGTCTTGGGCTCCACCGTGAGCGCGTAGCTGGAAATATGGGGCACACCAAAAGAAAGGGCCTTTTCCAAATTGGCCCTCCACCGGGCCTCGTCCATTTGGGGCATGCCGTAGATGAGGTCTATGGAAACATTGTTAAAATGTTGCTGGGCCAGGGCCAGGGATGTGGTGGCCTCTTGGGCGGAATGGGCGCGGTTCATCAACCTTAAATCGTCCTCAAAAAAAGACTGTATGCCAAGGCTCAACCGGTTCACCGGGCTTTGGGCCAGATGCACCACCTTTTCCTCGGTGAGGTCGTCCGGATTGGCCTCCAGGGTAATTTCCGGATGCCGGGCCACCCTATAATGGGCGTGCACGGTCTGGATGATGTCCCGTATCTCTTCCGTGGTCAGTACCGAGGGGGTGCCCCCGCCAAAGTAAATGGTCTCCACCGTGATGGCCGCAAACTCGCCCTTGCGCAGGGCCAGTTCTTTTTTCAGCGCGGCCACCATGGCCTCCTTCTTTCCCATGGAGGTGGAAAAATGAAAATCGCAATAATGGCAGGCCTGTTTGCAGAACGGGACATGGATGTATATGCCGGCCCCCTCCGCCCCCAAAGGGGAAACCACTACCGATGCTGATGACCCTTGCTGCTTTGGCACAGGTTCTAGTTTTTGTTTTTTCCAAGGTGTACCTGTAGGGAATGCTTTGCGCCGCCCTTGGGCATGGGTTGGCTGTTCTGTTTCACAAAAGCCCCCCAACCGGAGTAGCTTTTCCCAACGTCCACGCGCCCCGCTTGGTAGAAATGGCATACCGCGGCGGCAAGGCCATCCGTGCTGTCCAGGTTTTTGGGCAGGGATTTTAGGCCCAGGGTGCTCTGCAGCATTTTGGCCACCTGTTCCTTGCTGGCATTGCCGTTGCCGGTAATGGCCATCTTTATCTTTTTGGGAAGGTACTCCGTAATGGGGATCTCACGGGACAGGCCCGCCGCCATGGCCACCCCTTGGGCCCGGCCCAGTTTTAGCATGGACTGTACGTTCTTGCCGTAGAAGGGCGCCTCAATGGCGATCTCATCGGGGTGGTGGGTGTCTATGAGGGAAATGGTGCGCTCAAAAATGAGCTTGAGCTTGGTGTAGGGATCGCTGTACTTCTGCAGCAGCAGCTCGTTCATCTGCAAAAACTCCATCTTCTTGTTCACCACCCTTATGAGCCCAAAGCCCATGATGGTGGTGCCGGGGTCTATGCCCAATATGATTCTTTCGTTTGCCAACCTCTTCTATTTTGGGACCAGTTGAATGGGAATGCGGTATTTGGTGCTCACGGGCATGCCCTGCTTTAGGGCCGGGGCAAGCGCGGGCAGGTTTTTTAGGCTCTGGGACACCATACCTTGGAAACTGGGCATCTTTTTCAACAGCTTGGGGTCCATCTCCATTCCCTTTACAATGATGTTGCCCTCGGTGTTCACCACAAAGATAACGGTTACCTCGGGGTCCACGCCCTGTTCCAGCGTAAATTCAAAGGTTTGCAGGGTTTCCTTGAAATGGCGCACCAGTGTCTCTTCAAAACAGCTTTTCTGCTGAGGTTTGCCGGCGGCTTCATCACAGGTGTAGAACAGCGGATAGGCATCCACGGAGTTCCAGTCGATCTCCTGGAGCCGATCGCGCACCAGCTCTTGGGTGCGCCGTTCCTTGTTGCCAAACTGGGAACAGGCCACCAACAGCAAGCCCATACAACCAAGTGCAAATCCTTTCATGCCCTTACGATCAAGGCGGAAATTACAAATTTTTGCCCACCCGGGGCTCTTAGGGAACGGATTTGTTCCTTGTGCGCCCAGATGGGCTTTTGGGCCATTTGCCGGAAGTAGGGGGTTGATGCCCTGGTTTGGCCAAGGCCCATCCTCAATCTGGCGGATGTGTTGGACTTTCGTGATGAAGGGGTAAAGTTCTATGGAATCTGGACTTTTGCCGCCGGGGCATGACCATCGCCACGCTAATTGAGTTAAAGGAAAAAGGTGGTCGGTTTTGCAAGGATGTAAAGTTTTAAGGGAATTTTTAAGGCTTCCTTTGGGTTCAATGGCTGTGCCATATTTTTGGAGACAAAAGTTTTTTTAAACCTGGGGATGATCTTGCGATACCCACCATCGTTTTAGCACCCCAAAACCGTTGGGGTCGCCGGTCCTAGATGAGTGCCGACAACCTGTTGGGACGATGTTGTTTTTTGGAAGTTGAAGGAGCGAACCCATAAAAATAATAAGAAAAAGCTCACATTTTAAGATAAAACAGCTCATTTTTCTACTATTTCCTTGGAAATGATAAGGTTTTTCTCGGTGAAATTCCATTTTTTTTTTTTCAACTTTAGCCAACTGATTGAGCTCACAGTAGGTAGCCATTTTAAAATTGAACAGATTAATTGAAGTACATCCTACTTACGGAATAGCCAAAAAACACTGATTAAGTCTGAAAACAATTGAAAATTTGACTGCCACAAGGTCTTGAAAAGCCGAAACAGGGACCCAAAACCCGAAAGTAGGCGTCATTCTAAATTGTTCTAAAATGAAAAATGTATTTTTTACCTTAGCTTTTGTTTTTGCAAGCACACTTAGCTTTGCAAAAAATGATACAGCAAGCACCCCCTCCGAAGAGATGCTATTTATGGAATGTTTTGATTTTAATGATTCTTGTGGAGGAGCATGGGAGGTTTGCCACGAGAATGTAAGCACCGTTGAATTAGTAGCCTTCTTATGGGAATGGGATGGTGGTTGCTAGTCTTTTTTTTCACCCCAGTAAGACTATTCTTGCTGGGGTAATAAAAACTTTAAAACCAGTTCAAATGAGCCCTAAAATTTTAAAACTAGTATTTCTGACTGTTCTTGCCACACAGCCCATTTTATCCCAAACTAACTACCGGATACACTATCAACTGAATTTCCAAATAGATTCCACAAATTCAAAAATCACGGACAGCGATATCATGTATCTTGACGTCTATGGAAATCAGAGTTCCTTTTTTCAATCGAAATCAACATTTTTAAAAGATTCCATCTTACGTTCCAAGAATCCCCAATCCTTATTTAGCATTACCAAACCCAAGTTTAACTACTGCATAAGAAAAGATTATGGTACCGATAAATTGGAAGCTTATTATGACTATACGACGTTTAAATTTAAATTAATAGACAATGTCCGTTTAAATTGGAAGATCACAAATGACACTACAAAAGATATTCTGGGCTACAAAGTAAAAAAAGCATCGGTATCCTTTAAGGGTCGCGACTACACAGCGTGGTTTACCGATGAAATCTCCATACCGGATGGGCCTTATAAATTCAATGGATTGCCAGGTTTGATTTTGGAGATATACGATAGTGAAAAACATTATCACTTTACGGCATTCTCGCTACAAAAAATTAAAGAGCACAAATGGTATATTGTTACCGAGGACTATACGTCCATTACCGAAAAAGAATTCAATGACTTTCAAGAAAAAATCAAGAAAAAACCTTCACTGATTTTAAACAATCCAGGCATTCGCATACCTAAACAAGGCTTGGACAAATACGATAGGAACCACAAGGAAAGAAACAAACATAAAAACAACCCCATAGAAATCAACCATTTATGAAGCAGTTCGTTTTAGGTTTTTATGATGTCGGGCACTATGTTACAAATCATAAATTATGAGTAACTATTCAGGTTTTAAATGGCAATGGGCCACAAACTGCCGGATAGCCCAAAAACAATCAAAAAAAAGCGGCCCAAATTTGGATCCTATGGAACTATTTCGGATCTTTCGGGAAAAGGCAAGGACTTGACCGACAGGGAGCTTATGGAGGGCCTCACGGCCCGTTTGGACGTATTGGAGAAGGAGAACGCGGCACTGCGTATCCGGGTCTGCGAACTTGAGGGACGCCTGGCCGGATACGAGAACCCCAAGAACAGCCGCAACAGTTCCGTGCCGCCGTCCAAGGACGAGAACCGCCCCAAGAAGAACCAAAGCCTCCGTCGAAGATCGGACAGGAAAGTCGGCGGACAGCCGGGACATGGTGGAAGTACATTGGACATGGCCTCGGCCCCCGACAACGTAATCGACCACGCCCCCGATTTTTGTGGCCGGTGCGGCAAGGGCCTCTCGGGCATTGCCGGGGAGACGGTGGCCAGAAGACAGGTCGTCGATATCCCGCCCGTTGCCCCGCACCATACCGAGCACCGTGTGCTGAGAAGGGAGTGCACGTGCGGGAACCTTTGCGAGGGCTCCTTCCCGGAGAACGTAAGGGCGCCCATAAGCTACGGCCCCAACGTACAGGCGACGGCCGCCTACCTGCACGCCCGGCAGTACCTGCCGGTGGCACGGACGGCGGAGTTCTTCAGGGACTTCTGCGGCCTGCCGCTCTCACAGGGCACCGTGATCAACCTATTGAAAAAATTCACGGCAAAGTCCGCCCCCGCCTACGGGCTGATCGCCAAAAAGGTAATGGGCGCGAAGGCCGTCGGGGCCGACGAGACCGGGATAAGGGTCGACGGGGGGAAGGGCTGGTACTGGGCCTGGCAGTACGGATCGGCAACCTACATCGTGTTCTCCGAAAACCGCGGCATCGCGACGATCGAAAAGAACTTTCCCTCGGGCCTTCCCAACGCGGTACTCGTGCACGATTGCTGGACGAGCCATTTCCGCACCGCATGCAGGACCCACCAACTTTGCACCGCGCACCTGTTGCGAGAACTTGTCTACTTCACCGAACGTTACGCCTCTCAGTGGGCGATGGAGTTCAGGGAACTGATCTACCGCGGCCTGAAGCTCAAGAAAAAGAGCGATCCGGACGGATACGGCGCACCGATCCCCGAAAGGGACGGGATAAGGGAAAAAATGTCGTCCCTTCTGGATAGGCCGTTGCCCGAAGGACATAAGGATCTCAGGGCGTTCCATAAACGGATGATAAAATACGCGGACTACATCTTCGCCTTCCTCCACCACTATGAGGTCCCGCCGGACAACAACTCCTCGGAGCGGGCCATCAGGAACGTAAAGGTAAAACAGAAAGTTTCCGGTCAGTTCAAGACCCCCGAAGGTGCACAGTCCTATGCGGTCATAAGATCGGTCACGGATACCTGTGTCAAGAACGGACAGAACGTTTTGGGTGCATTTAAAACTATCGCTAACTTACTACCTGAATAGTTACAATTATGATTATCAAAGAGCACAACATCCAACTAATGTTCCTGTATATTATCCTTTCAGTGACCATTTCCTTTGCGCAAGGGAGCGAGGGTGCTGATGCCGCGGTAAAATATCAATTTAAATACCGCTTGACCCATCAGGCCGATTCCGCGGATGTAAACAGTTTGGAGAGCGAAGAGATGCTCTTGCTGGTGGGCGATGACATCTCCAAGTTCCAGAGCTTGGGCGCCCATCTAAGGGACTCCATTACCCGGAACATGAACAAGGAAAACCTTAACTCCTTGAATTTGATGAACCTTATGGGCAGCGTGCCCAAAACCAAATTCAAGGAAATTGTGTACAAGGACCGCACCAAGGACAAGATCACCTATCGGGAACGTATTTTTAAGGATAATTTTGAATACCAAGATTCCCTATCACTTTTTAACTGGGAAATAAAAGGGGACGTAAGGAACATAAACGGTTACGATTGCAGAAAGGCCACCACAGCCTTTGCGGGCCGGCAGTATGAGGCCTGGTATGCCCCCGAAATTCCCATTAGTGACGGACCCTACAAATTCAACGGTTTACCGGGTTTGATCGTGAAGATCCAGGATGCGGACCACCATTACCTGTACGAGCTCATCGAACTTAAAAAAGTGCCCCGGAAAACCATTGCCTTAAACAAAGAGGACCATATAGTGACCACAAAGAGTGAGTTTTACCGGGTAAAGAAAGAGTTCTACAACAATATTTTCAGTAAATTGGAACAAAGTGGCATTCGTTTGGATTTTCAGGACGCTTCGCAAAAAAAGAACACGGCGAGGGCCCTGAAGAAAAGAAACAATCCCATAGAACGCACCCATGGATGAGACAGAGCATCTTTTTGCTTTTTTTGTTTGCCTGCCATGGGGCCGCTGCCCAGACCACCATTAGCGGCCAACTTACCGATGCCTCCGGCCTACCCATTGCAAATGCCAGTGTGGTGGCAAACAAAACCGGAACCACGGAACTCATTGCCTACGACATTAGCAATGGTGCGGGAAACTACAAGATCACGGTGGTGTCCGCGGAGGAAAATTTTGACCTTGAGATACGCAGTATGGGCCACGCCACGCTGGCCACCACCATAGCCAACCAAAACGGCACCCACAATTTTACCCTGCAGGACCAGCCCACCGAACTCGAAGAAGTGGTGGTAGAGGCATCTCCCATTGTCCGAAAGGGCGATACCCTTGATTATTCCGTGCATTCCTTTGCCAAGGAACAAGACCGCACCCTGAAAGATGTCCTGCAGCGGATGCCCGGCATAGAGGTCCTGGCAGACGGCAAAATACTGTACCAGGGCACCCCCATAAACAAGTACTATATAGAGGGGCTGGATCTCCTGGAGGGCAAGTACGACCTGGCCAACGAGAATTTGCCCTACCGGGAAGTGGCCAAGGTCCAGGTGCTGGAAAACCATCAGCCGGTTCGTGTTCTGGACAGCCTGGTCCATTCGGACAAGGCCGCACTGAACATTAAGCTCAAGAACGAATACACCGTAACGGGGCAGGCAGCACTGGGCTCCGGGATGGCCCCCTTGCTCTGGGACGCCAATGTTACCCCACTGCTCTTTACCAAAAAAGAACAGCTGCTTGTCTCTTACCAGGCCAACAACACAGGGACCAACTCCGCTGCCCAACTAAAGAGATTGACCATTGAAGATCTTCTGAACCAGTTTGAAAACAATACGGAAAAGAAAGACTGGTTGGGCATACAGCAACTGGGCACGCCCAACTTTTCAGAAGAACGCTGGCTGGACAACAATGTTCACTTGCTCACCGGCAATTATTTGCACAAACTGAAAAACGACTATGAACTAAGGCTAAACACCTCCTATCTCAATGACCGGCAGCAGCAAACCGGTGCCACCAGCACCTTGTTCTTTACGCCCACGGACACCATTGCACTGCTGGAACAAAAAAACAATGAACTGTTCCACAATTCGTTGGAGATGAATCTGACCCTGCAAAAGAACACAGAAAAAAATTACCTAAAAAACAGTGTACAGTTCCAAGGCTTCTGGGACGGTCAGCGCGGAAACATAAGCACCAACGGGGTCCCGTTGCTCCAAGATGTGGGCAACCGGCATTTTAGGCTCTCCAATACGTTCCAGGGCCTTTTTAGGCTGGGAAAGCAATTGACCACTCTAAACTCTTATGTTGGCCTGAACCGAACGCCACAAACGCTTGGGGTAAGCCCGGGCCAGTTCCAAAATCTATTGAACAATGGCGATGCCTACGAGGAGGTGTTGCAAGAGGTGCACCTGCGTACCTTCCACACCAACAACTCGCTGGGTCTAACAAAAGGCTGGAAGCACTTTAGTTTCTCTCCCTCGGTGGGTTTCCAGTTTGAAGACCAAAACCTTGCCACCACCATGACCACCTCGGAAAACCAGGGGCTGCCCGCTCTGTTTGGCAACGACCTGGACTGGAGAAGGAGCAAGTTGTACGTTCTCCTGAAATCGCAGTTTAAAAAGGAGGGATGGCGCCTGGAACTCACCACCCCGGTCAATTTTCATTCCTATGGGATAGAAGATGGGGCCTTGCTGGAAAGCGAATCCTTGAACCTGCTCACCTTTGAGCCCAGGTTGGCCGTGGTCCGTGACGCCAATGCCTTTTGGAAATATAATGCCTCGGCAAGCCTCACCAATACCTTTGGCACCATAGACCAGTTGCACTACGCCTATATTTTAAGGAACTACAGAACCATACAACGCATAAACACCCCGTTGCCACAAATTGCAAACACCACCATAACGGGGGGCATCTCTTACCGTAACCCCATAACATCACTGTTCTGGAATGTGCTGCTCACCCAGACCTCCAGCAAGCACAACCTCTTGTACCAAACCCGGGTGCTGGATAATGGCACAACGGAAATACAGGCCGTGGAACGGGACAATGACAGGATAAACCACAACCTGTCCGCCAGGGGCAGCAAGTACTTTGGTAAACTGAACACCACCGCCACGCTCAACGCCAATGCCGGACTGCAGCGCTTTGTACAGATCATCAATGGGACCACAACCGACATAGACAATGAAAACCTTGGTTTTGGCGCCAAACTGGACACGGATTTGGCCAATTGGCTAAATGTGGCCTACGAAGCCCACTGGATGTTTTCCAAAAACAGGGTACAAGGCCAGCCCAACAATACCATTTTCCAACAATCCCATCTGCTAAACCTAAATTTCTACCTGAAAGAGAACCAATTTTTTGGACTGAATACGGAATACCTGAGGAACGAGCTGCTTTCCGGAAATGCCGAAAACCTATTTGCCGATTTCCTTTACCGCTATACCTACAAGAAGAAAAATATTGATGTGGAACTGAGATGTGCCAACATCTTCAACACCCAAACCTATGGCACCATCAACATCAATGAATTCCGTTACGTGGAAACAAATTTTCAATTGCGCCCCCGCCAGGTGCTTTTTGTCCTACGGTTTTCAATATAGCCAAAAGGAAAATGCCATGGACGCCCCCTCTCCCGCCATCCGGCAAAGACTGCCTTGGTTGCCCGGGAAAAAGTGCGGCAAACCACTAAAGACCGATCCGTGCCGGGGAGTGCCGATCCGTTGATCCGGTGGGGCCGACACCAAAATTGGGAATTTTTACCCACCGGGAGGTCTCGCGGAATGGATCTGCTCCTTAAGGGCGGTAATTCGTTTTTGGGCCATTTGCCGGAAGTAGGGCATTTGGCCCCCAAATTTATCCATGTACTTCTCAAAATGGTCCAGTTTCATCTGGGGATCATCATAATGGCGATCTATGAGCATGCACAACCTAAAGAACAGCATGCCGTCCTCGGGGGTTTCCTTAACGGCCGATCGCAAATGGGCCAGGGCCTGTTCCAGATCATCGTTTTCACGGGCCAGGACGGAGAGGGCCATGTGGCCCTTGGCCAATAACGGCCTTTGCAGCTGCATCCCCTTGCGCACCCAAAGGTGGGCAGAATCCACCTGTTTGTTCTTACGGTACACTTCCGCCAGGGCATAATGGTGGTGGGCATCGGAATCATCGATCTCCAACAACTCTAGGTAGCGCTTCTTGGCCTTTTCAAACTCCCATGCCTTGTAATGGCTGTGGGCCAATTTTTCATAGACAAAGGCCTTTTCCTCGCCCAGGGCCAACACCTTTTCAAACCAGGGAATGGCCTCTTGGTACCGATCATAGTTATAGAGCACCAGGGCCTTGAGGTTCACCAGGCCCACATCATCTTCATAAAAGGCCAGGCCGCGCTCTATGTAGGTCAGGGCTTGGCTGGTCTCGCCTTTTCCGGTATGGTGGCGGGCCAACCGAAAAAGGCTCCTTAAATGGGTGCTGTCCTGCTCCAGTGCGCTGGCATACGCCTCCTGTGCGGTCTCCATACGGCCCAGTTTACGCTGTGCCTCGCCCACAAAAAAGTGGTTTTCCGGATTGTCTGCCCAAGCCTTTGCCAAATACTGAAAATGCCCCAACGCCTCTTCATGGCGGTGGGTTTTGAACAGGAGCTTGGCCAGCTCAAACCGCGCCAACGGCAAGGTGCTGTCCGCTTCCACCAGGGCACCGTATTGGGCAATGGCCTTCCCCGTATGGCCCATGGCGGTATAGGCCCGGGCCATCTGTAGGCCCGCCTTGCTGGTGCCCAGCCCGGCATAGCTGTTAATGGCCTTGGCGTAATGCCCCAGGGCAAAAAGGCTATCTGCCTCCTTGACCGCGGCAGACTGCCCGCAGACCGTGGCATGGGCAAGGAACAGCACAAAAACGACTACGTTTTTCATACAACAACAGGTATTGTTTTTTTTGGATGGTCACAAGCACTATCATGCCCCTTTGGGGCTTGTCTTTTTAGCTTAGGGCGGTTGATATGCCTAATTTAACGACCTCAACTTATTTCTTCTTTTTGGCGATGACCTCAATGACACCATTCTGGCCCCGTTCCCCGTACAATTTAATGGCCGCGTCTCTCTTTAGGACATTGATGCGTTTCATGGTGCTGGGATCAAGGGTCTTTAAAAGGTCCATGCTGCTCTCCACGCCGTTTAGGAACACCAACGGCCCGGCATCGTCTCCCAAGATCTGGGCCAAATCGTCTTTGGTGGGCCGGTAGTTGGTCTTGTCCTTTATTTCAAAACCTACGGGCTCCCAATCCGTATGGTCAAAGACCAGGACATCTCCCGTGCGCACTTCCAACCTGAACTTGCCCTGGGCATCGGTCACTTTTTCAAAGCCCTTGTCCCTTGTCCCAACGTTCACCCCTGGCAAGGCCTTTTTGCCGTCCGTGACCTTACCGGCAAGGAAGCGTTTTTTACCGTCTTGGTAAGTGGCGGCCGTTACCACCGGCCCTTTTGTCTTAGTTCCATCCGCAGTTATGATGGCCAGTTGCTCTTTGTTTTTAATGGAGGTCAATATGGAGTCCTCCATCCTCTCAATACGCGCATCCACACTTTTAAGTGCCGGATTGTTTTCATCCATGGTTTTCAACAATCGCTCGCGTTCCTCCAACAATGTCCCATACCCTCCCCGGTCACCGTTCTTGGTGGCTAAGGTATCGCTGGGCTTCAACTTAAAATAAATGGGAATGGCATAGGGAACCTTTACCTTTTTTCCCTTATCCCTGCCCGGGGTCATTTGGGGCAGTTCCCTTATGATGCGTTCTGCCTCGGCTTGCAGCAGCCAGTGGGGCGCACGGCTCTTGATATCTGTTATCTTCCCATTTTTCGCAATGGTGAAAAGAAGGCTTACCATCCCTTGGATGCTCTGCTGTTCTGCTTCCTTGGGGTAACGAAAGTGCTCTGCAATGTGTTTTTGCACCATCTTGCCAAAGCAGGCCCTTTTGTCTGCGGCATCTTCACAGCCCGGGAAGATGGGAACTTGCTCCGCAACCGCAAAGGGCACGTTTTCCGCTAAAGCATCACGCTCGTTCCCAGCACCGGCATTCTGCAGCTTAAAGGTTAGGGGCATGGAGTACAAGACCGCCACCTGCTTGCCCTTGTGCCTGCCGGGCTCCATCTGCGGCAACAGGTCCATGATGCGTTTTGCCTCGGCCTCCAATAGCGGGTCCGGACCCTTAAGGCCCACAGCGCTCAGCGCACCATCTTTCCCTATGGTCAAGGTGATGCCCACAAGCCCCTGTATGCCCAACTTTTGAGCCCTTGGCGGGTAGCGAAAATGCTGGGCAATGTGCCGTTGCATCATTTTTTGGAAGCACGCCCTTTGGTCACCGGCACCCTCACAACCGGGGAATACGGGCACCTTGTCCACAGCGCCAAAGGGAATGGAATCGCTCGGGGATTGTTCCTCTGGGGCGGTAAGGCGGCTTTTTGTTCCCGCATCACTTACAAACACCTCAAAGGCATGGCTGCCGTCTGTGAGGATAAGGCCACTGTGCGGGCTGGTGCCATTCTCAAAAATAGCGGCCAGGTGTTGGTTAAAGCTACGTATCTCGGCACCGGTAAGGTCTTTGGCGTCCCCTACCTTAAACACCAGACTGCCTTGGGGAAAAGTGTTTTTGTTCTTCAACAGCTTAATCCGGGTGCCCGCGTTCTGAAACCCATTGCCCAAGGAAAATTCCACGTTTTGGTCCAAAAACTGAAAGGCCTCGGCGCGTTGTACATAGCGCTCATAACTTGGGGTAGAAGTCCCTGAATGCGTACTAATTCCATTGGGCTTAAAAATTGACATTTTTGCCACCTTACCCGGACTGTCCATAAACTTTTCCAACCACATTTCTCTCAAAATGGCTGCTTTAAAAAAGCGATACTTCGAGATTACTTCCCCTTCGCTCTCGGTCAGCTTTTTATCAAAATCCAAATACACGTGATCAAGATCTCCCTTTTCCTTGATTTCATCTTCAATCTCTTGGTTGATCTGGGCAATCAATTCGGCATCGGAGCTGGTCTGTTCTTGTGGCATCTCTTTTTCTTCGGTATCTGCCGAGGTATAGGCCAACATCCCCAGCACCAAGGGCAGCAAGAGGAGGTACTTTAGTTGGTGTACTTTCTTCGATTTTGATTTCTGTAGCATCACGATTCGTTTTTTGATCAATGATTTTTTATATAATTGATTCACAAAGGAGATGTGCTGGGTCTGGAAGGCCCGGGAGAGCAGCAGATCGTAATGGGCCCTCCGCTCTGCCTTGGGCACTTGGGCATCGGCAATGAACTCGTGCAGTTCTGCGATCCTGTTTTGATAGACATACACCAAGGGGTTGAACCAGCCCACGATTCTCATCAGCTCAAAGAACAAAAGATCGAGCGTATGTCGTTGTTGTATATGCACGAGTTCGTGCTTGATAATGTTGGCATGTTTGCGTTGCAGTATTTTATCACCCAAAAATATCGACCTGAAAAATGAAAACGCCATCTCGCTGTTGGCAACGACAATACGGGTAAAATTTGGAAAACGCTCCACATGGCCGTTCTTGCCAAGGCGATACAGCTGTACCAATTTGTATCCAAAATAAACGGTGGCCAGGAGCATGCCAAGGTACAAAACCCCTTCCTGCCAAGAAATTTGAAACCCCGGACCTGCTTGTCCCGCAACGGTGGCACCAACATGGTCCATGTTCCAAAGAAATTCCGGATAAACCACATACTGTTCGGGAACCGAGGTCTTCAAGGCCTCGATCTTTATCCAGGGGAGCACCAGCGAGAGCACGTAGGTGCCCAAGAGATAGGCCCGGTTCCATTGGAAAAAGGTCTCCTTTTTGAGGAAGAAGTCATAAATGACCAAAAAAGCCAGCTGAAAGGCCATACACTCTAGGATATATTGTACCATGATGGAGATTTTAGATGTTAGACTTGAGATTTTAGAGCTAGGTCCGTCCGCCAAAGGCGGACTGGCAAAGACCTTCAAAAACAAACATTATCTTGACTCTTGTTTCTTGACTCTTGTTTCGTGGCTCTTGTTTCTTGTTTCTTGATTCCATCTACCTATTCCTCTTCCCTAATGTCCTTTAAGATCGATTCCAGTTCGGAAAGGCTCAGGTCGTTCTTCTTCATAAAAAAGGACACCATGCTCTTAAAGGACCCCTGAAAATAGCCATCGACCAATTTGTTGATGCTCTGGTTGCTGTAATCGGCCTTTTTTACCAAGGGAAAATAGACATGGCCCCTGCCCTGTTTGCGGTGGCCCACAAAACCCTTGTCCTCCAGGATGCGCACAATGGTGGATACGGTATTGTAGGCGGGCTTGGGCTCCGGCAGCTCCTCGATCAGGGCGGCCACGTTGGCGCTTTCCAATTGCCACAGCAGCTGCATTACTTCTTCCTCTGCCTTTGTCAATTGTTTCATAGGGATGGTTTTCATTGTCCGAACACAAATATAACTAAATATTTAGTTTAAACTAATTTTTTAGTTAAAATGTTTTGTGTCGATGGGCCTCCGTATAAGAATTGGCGCAAAACCCTGACAGGTGGGGAGCGGCACCCGTGCACAAGGCCCCGCGGGCCAACCAAATTACGTGTGCCCTGGCTGTAACAAAATAGCCCTATATTAGTCCCATAGAAAAAGACCGTATGGACATTGTTTTATTGATTCTTGGTTTGCTGTTGATGTTGGTGGGCATTCTGGGCAGTTTCCTGCCCGTGCTCCCCGGCCCGCCCATTAGCTGGTTGGGGCTGTTATTGCTGCACTTGAGCAGCGCAGTGCCCATGAACTGGTGGTTTTTGGGCACCACTTTGGCCATTGCCCTGGTTATTCTTGCCCTGGACTACGTGATTCCCGCCGTGGGCACCAAAAAGTTCGGGGGCACCAAATCGGGGATGATCGGCACCACGATCGGACTCCTGGTGGCCCTTTTCTTTCCTTTGTTCGGGCCCCTGGGCATCATTATTTGGCCCTTTATTGGCGCCTTGGTGGGAGAGCTGATCAACAAGGCCGATAAAAAAACCGCCACCAAGGCCGCCTTTGGATCCTTCCTGGGCTTCCTTACCGGCACCTTTTTGAAGTTCTTGGTGGCCGTGGTCTTTTTGGGGCTCTTTATCTCCAAGGCTTGGGAGCACAGGGCCGTGTTCTTTCCCTTTCTATGAACAGGGCACGTCCCCGACCTTGGGGCACGGAAGACAAAGGCCGGCCCTTTGCGCCGCCCTATTCATGCCACACCACCTTGTCCGCGATCGGCTCCCGGGCAACTTCCGGAAGCGCACCGTCATAATGGCCCATGTAGAAAAAGCCCAGGCAGCGCTCCCCATTGTTCAATTCAAAGAATTCGTCCATATATTGTATCAATCCGGGAGAGCTCCAGTAGGCGCCAATGCCCATTTCGGCACAGCAGAGCCACATGTTCTGCACGGCCATGGCCGTGGCGGCCACCTCCTCCCACTCGGGCACGCTCTCTGCGGGGTCGCGCTGCATGCAAATGGCAATGACCACGGCCGCCTTGGACGGATTCTCCAACAGCTTCTTGATCTTGATCTTCTTGGGCTTCTCTTCCGTTTCCTGGTACTTGGTGGCCAAGAAGGTGCCCAGGGCGTCCTTGGAATTCCCCAAGAGCACCTTAAAACGCCAGGGTTCGGTCTTTCTGTGGGTGGGCGCCCAATTGGCCGCCTCCAATATGGTTTCCAGATCCGCCCTGGAAATGGGCCGATCGTTGTACTGCCTTGGAAAGACAGAGCGTCTTTGCCTAATAAGTTCTGTTATCATCTGTCACGGTTTTAACGGGTTCAAGATACATCCAACAACACGTCCAGGCAATTTTTTAAGACAGGATTGGGATTGTCCTTTCTGTAAACCACGCTCAGCGTGGCCCGCTGCGGAATGTCCTTTAACTCTATGTGCTTTACCCGCATCTGAAATCCCCTGACCAAGGTGGTGGGGATGATGGCAACGCCCAATTTGTTCTCCACCAGTTTAAAAATGGTCTGTGCGTGTACGCTCCTGTGGCGTATTTTGGGCCGGAAACCGGCATCGGCACAGATGCTCATGATCACCTCAAAATAATGCGGACTGTACTCTGGCGGAAAGAGGATGAACTCCTCGTTGGCAAAACGGGCCATATCCTGGAACTCCCGGGTGAGCATGGGATAGCTCTCCGGCAAAATCAGGGAAAAGGTGTCTTCATAGACGGTTCGCATGCGCAGCCCGGCGGGCACCTTTTGCAAGCGCACAAAGCCCATGTCCAGTTCGTCGTTCAACAGGGCGGCCACCTGGTCTTGGTTGGTGCGCTCTTCCAAGACCGTCCTGATCTTGGGAAAATGATCCCTTAGCCCAACCAAAAGTTGTGGGATCACATCCTGCATGGCAGACCCCAAATACCCTATGCGCAGCTCACCGGTGTCCCCCGCACCCACCACCTGCAACTGCCGTTTGGTTTCCTTGAGCTCATTGAACAGGGCCTCCGTGCGCTGTTTAAGATAATGGCCGGCGGGGGTGAGCCGTACCTTTTTCTTGTCCCGCACAAAGAGTTGGGCCTGCAGCAAGTCTTCCATCTGTTTGATCTGCCTGCTGAGACCGGGCTGGGAAATAAACAGTTTCTCCGCCGCCTTCCTAAAGTGAAGTTCTTGTGCCACGGCCAGAAAATAGGCATAGTGCCGTAACTCTACTTGATAATCCATAGGTATTGATTGTAAACAGAAATAGTATTGGCAATTATCAAAACTAATGAATAATTTTAAAAACCAAAAACAAGACACCATGACAAACGCGGCATTCCATCTGGGCCAAGGGCACCTTACCGCCGGTCTGGCCCTAAAAATGGCCCAGGGGTCCCTTCCCTTCACCCTCACCCCAGAAAGCAGGGAAAAGGTCCTGTCCAGTGCGGCGCGGGTGGCCAAGATTGTAGCGAACGGAGAAGTGGTCTATGGTGTCAATACCGGTTTTGGCCCCTTGTGCACCACCACCATATCTAAGGAGGAGACCCGTATTCTACAGCAGAACATCCTAAAAAGCCACAGCGTGGGCGTGGGGCCCTCCATAGCCCCGGAGTTGGGCAAATTAATGCTGATCCTCAAGGTGCACTCCCTGGCCAAGGGGTTCTCCGGCATCCGCTTGGAAACCTTGGAGCGCCTCATCTGGCACGTGGACAACGATTGCATTCCCGTGGTGCCCTCCCAAGGCTCTGTGGGGGCCTCCGGCGATTTGGCGCCCCTCTCCCACCTGTGCCTGCCCCTGATCGGCCTGGGCAAGGTGCGCTATCAGGGAAAGGAGATGACCACCGCCGCCCTTTTCCAAAAAACAGGTTTGCGGCCCTTGGCCCTGGGACCCAAGGAGGGACTGGCCCTGATCAACGGTACCCAGTTCATAGCCGCCCATGCCGTAAAAACACTGGAGAGACTGCACAACATCCTGGAGCAGGCAGACGTGATCGGAGCCATGATGATCGAGGGCCTTCAGGGTTCGGTACGGCCCTTTTATGCCGCACTGCACGCACTAAGACCTTACAAAGGGAGCGTGCACGTGGCCCAGCGCATCCATAACCTTCTCCAGGGGAGCGAGATCATGGAAGACCACATAAATTGCGAAAGGGTACAGGACCCCTACTCCCTGCGCTGCATTCCCCAAGTGCACGGGGCAAGCAGAAATGCCTGGCTGCACCTAAAGGAACTGCTGGAAGTGGAACTGAACGCGGTCACGGACAACCCGGTGATCTTGGAGAACGGAGACCCCATAAGCGGTGGCAACTTTCACGGACAGCCCCTGGCCATGGCCCTGGACTACGCCTGTTTGGCCGCCTCCGAGATGGGCAACATCTCCGATCGCCGCATTTATTTGGCCTTGGAGGGCAATAGCCCCGGAGTGCCCAAATTGCTCATGGAGGACACCGGCATCAACTCCGGCTACATGATCTTGCAATACACCACGGCGGCCCTGGCCAGTGAGAACAAAGGTCTTTGTTTTCCGGCCAGTGCGGACAGCATACCCACTTCCCTGGGCCAGGAAGACCACGTGAGCATGGGGTCCATTGGCGGTAGAAAGGCCCTGAGGGTGATTGGCAACGTGGAAAAAATATTGGCCGTGGAACTCCTGACCGCGGCACAGGCCTTTGAGTTCAGGAAGCCCCTGAAATCTGGCGCCTTCTTGGAAGAGGTGCACCGACAAATACGGAAACGGGTGGCCTTTGCGGAAAAAGATAGGGTGTTTGCGGAAGACATTGAAAAAGGCATCGCCATGGTCAGGGAACAGACCTTGCTCAAGGCCATTGCATCGGTGGAACGGGCCAGGGGCCTATCGCTGGGCACCCAGTTCTCGGAAACGTTCAGATTATGACGCCCTTTACTTCCCCGGGAAACGGGGAACCCCTTGCCGCGGGGAACACGTCGGCACATCAAGACAATGCAACCCATTGGAACAAGACACAAACAAAACAGCATGCCATGGCTCATTTAAAACTCCTAGGTCCCTTTACCCAATTGCTCCCCATGAACGGGCTGCCCAAGAAAGGGGCGCTCCATGACGCACAGCTGCCCGTGCTCCAAAATGCCGGTATCGTGATCCAGGGAGCCCACATCAAGGACATGGGGCCCTTTAACGCCCTTAAGGAAAAGTATCCCCAGGCCCACCTGGACTTTTTGGAGGGCCCGCATACCGGGCTGCCCGGTTTGGTGGACCCCCATACCCATATTTGCTTTGGCGGGTCGCGGGCCAAGGATTACGCCCTGCGCAACGCCGGAAAATCTTACCTGGACATCGCCAAGGCCGGAGGTGGCATCTGGGACACCGTGACCCAGACCCGGATGGCGCCCGAAGCTGCACTGGTTAAGAGCACCTGCTCCCTGGCCAAGAGACATCTGCGAAACGGCACCACTACCCTAGAGGTGAAAAGCGGCTACGGTCTGTCCGTCCGGGAAGAACTGAAAATGCTGCGCGCCATACAAAGCGCCAACCAGCAGCTCCCCATGGACCTTGTGCCCACCTGTCTCGCCGCCCACATGCACCCCAAGGACCACAAGGGCAGTCCGGCCGACTATCTGGAGGAGATGTCCCGGGAACTGTTGCCCCTTGTAAAAAAGGAGCACCTGGCACAACGGGTGGATGCCTTTATTGAAGAGAGCGCCTTCTCGCCGGCACAGATAGCCCCCTACTTTAAAAAAGCCAAGGAACTGGGCTTTGCCCTTACCGTGCATGCCGATCAGTTCACTGCGGGAGGAAGCCAGGTGGCCGTGGAACTGGGGGCCCTGAGCGCAGACCACCTGGAGGCCAGCGGGCCCCGCGAGATCGATCTCTTGGCCCAGAGCAACACCGTTGCCATGGCCCTTCCCGGGGCCTCCCTGGGCCTGGGCTGCGCCTTTGCCCCGGCCAGAAAACTCCTGGATGCCGGGGCATGCCTGGCCATTGGCAGCGATCACAACCCCGGATCCGCGCCCATGGGCGACCTCCTCACCCAAGCGGCCGTTTTGGGCGCCTTCGAGAAACTTACCAATGCAGAGGTACTGGCCGGCATTACGGTCAGGGCCGCTGCGGCCCTAAACCTAACGGACAGGGGGCAGTTGGGCCAAGGAATGTTGGCCGATCTGATCCTCTTCCACACCGCAGACCACAGGGACATTTTGTACCACCAAGGAAACCTAAAACCCTGTGTGGTGTACAAAAGGGGGGAACGCGTGTACGACAAACACAGGCAAAAAAACCATTAAAAAAGAACCCCTAACGCCCCACTGCTTAAAACACAAGTGTTTAACAAGCCCTTAAAACGAGTAAAATGGACTTCAAGAAACAAGTGCTACAGGGCATTCCCGAAAGCCTTCCCCCAAAAAAAGAACGCTCCGGCACAGTGAGCCATGCCCCCAAACGCAAGGACGTGCTCACCGCACCCGAGAAAAAACTGGCCATAAGGAACGCCCTGCGCTACTTCCCAAAAGCCTGGCACGGCATCCTTGCCCAAGAGTTTGCCGAAGAGCTGCGGCGGTATGGGCGTATCTATATGTACCGGTTTAGACCGGACTACGAGATGCATGCCCGCCCCATTGACCACTACCCGGCCAAAAGCACCCAGGCCGCGGGCATCATGCTCATGATCCAAAACAACCTTGACCCCGCCGTGGCCCAGCACCCCGAGGAGCTCATTACCTACGGGGGCAACGGGGGCGTGTTCCAAAATTGGGCCCAGTACCTGCTCACCATGCGCTACCTGGCCACCATGACCAATGAACAGACCCTGCACCTGTACTCCGGGCATCCGCTGGGCCTTTTCCCCTCCTCCAAAGAGGCCCCGCGCGCCGTGGTCACCAACGGCATGATGATTCCCAACCACTCCCAACCGGACGACTGGGAAAAGTACAATGCCCTTGGGGTGACCCAATTTGGCCAGATGACTGCCGGATCCTACATGTACATTGGGCCACAAGGCATTGTGCACGGTACGGCCATTACCCTGATGAACGCGTTTAGAAAGGTCCTGAAACCTGGGGAAACGCCCACCGGAAAGATCTTTCTCACGGCAGGTCTTGGTGGCATGAGCGGTGCCCAGCCCAAAGCAGGGAACATTACGGGCTGCATTACCATCTGTGCGGAAGTAAATGCCACAGCCGCCAAAAAAAGGCACAGCCAGGGCTGGGTGGACGAGCTGTTGGAAGATATGGACGCCCTGGTACGGCGCACCCAAGCGGCCAGGGCCAACCAAGAGGTGGTCTCCCTGGCCTACCTGGGCAATGTGGTGCATGTCTGGGAACGCTTCCTTGAGGAGAACATTCCCGTGCACCTGGGATCGGACCAAACCTCGCTGCACAACCCTTGGGCCGGCGGTTACTATCCGGTAGGGCTCTCTTTTGAAGCCGCGAACCAGATGATGGGCAACGATCCCGAACGTTTCCAAGAACTGGTCCGTGCCTCCCTGCGCAGACAGGTGGCGGCCATAAACCGGCACTGCCAAAAGGGGACCTATTTTTTTGATTATGGCAATGCCTTCCTGTTGGAAGCCTCCCGGGCAAACGCCGATGTGTTGGCCGCCAATAAGATCGACTTTAAATATCCCAGCTATGTCCAGGACATCTTGGGGCCTTTGTGCTTCGATTACGGTTTTGGGCCCTTCCGCTGGGTATGCACCTCCGGAGACCCAGAAGACCTAAAAAAAACGGACAGCATAGCCCTTAAGGCACTGCAAGAAATGCGAAACGATGCCCCTGCGGAAATAAGGCAACAACTGGAAGACAACATAAAGTGGATCATGGAAGCCGATGGGAATGCCCTGGTGGTGGGTTCCCAAGCGCGTATTTTATATGCGGATGCCGAAGGGCGCGCAAACATTGCCCAAGCCTTTAACCGGGCCATTGCCGCGGGAGAGATCTCCGCACCCATAGTGCTGGGCCGGGACCACCATGATGTGAGCGGCACGGACTCCCCCTACCGGGAAACCAGCAATATTTACGATGGCAGCCAATTCACGGCCGACATGGCCGTGCACAATGTCATTGGCGATGCCTTCCGGGGTGCCACCTGGGTCTCCATACACAACGGCGGTGGCGTGGGCTGGGGAGAGGTGATCAATGGCGGTTTTGGATTGCTGCTGGACGGGTCCCAACAGGCTTCGGAACAATTGAAGAACATGCTCTTCTACGATGTGAACAACGGAATCTCCAGACGGAGCTGGGCACGCAACCCAGGGGCCGTGTTTGCCATAAAACGGGAAATGGAACGCAGCCCCGGCCTGGAGGTGACCCTGCCCCAGATGGTGGAAGATTCCCTTTTGGATGGTATTTTTGAATGATGGCACAACTTCTTACAAACCGGACACAATGAAAGGACATACCGCGGCAAAACGGGATTGGTGGCAAGGGAGGTCCTCGGGACAGCAGTGGTGCCTGCACGAAAAGGTGCAGCTGCCGCCCCTGCCGTACCGCAATGCCCCAGGAACCCCCAAGGCCATTGCCCTGGTGGGGTACGCCTGCGATGAAGGGGTGCGCAGGAACCTGGGCAGACCGGGTGCAGCCCATGGCCCGGATGCCATACGCTCCCAATTGGCCAAAATGCCCAACCACTTAGATCGGGAAACGGCCCTCTTGGACCTGGGCAACCTCAGCGCCCCGAACGGCGATATGGAAGCGGCACAGCAAAACCTGGCCCAAGTGGTGCAGAACATCTTGGGACACACCCATTTTCCCATAGTACTGGGCGGAGGGCATGACCTGGCCTATGGCCATCTTATGGGTTTAAAATTGGCCCTGGGAAAGGAAAAAAAGCTGGGCATCATCAATTTTGATGCGCATTTTGACCTGCGAAACAACGGGCACGGCAACCATTCCGGCACACCGTTTTTTCAATTTGCCAAAGACTGTGAACGCGATGCATCCGGGTTCCACTATCTCTGCCTGGGCATAAGACAGGATGCCAACCACCAAGAACTTTTTAAGACGGCAGAGACCCTAGGGGCACAATTTGTGCCCCAAGAACATTTTAACATGCACTTTTTGGAGCACGTGCAACTGCGGCTGGTCCAGTTCATGGAAGATGTGGACCTGCTTTATACCACCATAGACCTGGATGGTTTTTCATCGGCCTTTGCCCCGGGGTGCAGTGCGGCATCGCCCATGGGCTTTTCACCGGACATTGTCCTGGAGTGCCTAAAACTTATCCTGGCATCCGGAAAGGCCGTAAGCCTGGACATTGCAGAAATGAACCCGGAATACGACAGGGACCACCAAACGGCCAAACTCGCGGCATCCCTGGTGCATTTTGTGCTGCACCAATTGCCCTGACCGGTTTTGGGGGAAGGCCCTAAAACAAAAAAAGCCCTCCAAAATGGAAAGCCTTTCATTGGTTACAACGCTTTCGCGCCAAACACAAAGTGCCCCAAACAATGCATGGAACACAACACAACAGTACAAAGATAGGAAAGCATTTTTGTTTTTCACCGAGGATGGCCCAAAAATTGTTTGCGGCAAACCCTTGCCAGCATACCGCTAGCTGCTCATTGAAAAGCCCAACTCCTTCCTTAAACCCGGATGATGCATTGGACTTTTGTAATGAGGGTGCAAAGGCCAATAAAATCAAGACTTTTGCGATTGAGGCACCCGCCTGAATGACAGGGTCGGGCAGGCCCGCCCGAACGTATCGTTCGGTAGGGGCGGGTAGCCACCGCTATGGTGATTGAGCGAAAGTCAGCGCAGCGATTGGTTTTGCACGTATTTGTGACCGTAATACCTGCCCGTTCCTTTCAGGCGGGGAACTTCTAATGCATAATCTGGGTTAAAAAGATCAAAATTCGGATAAACGCACCTTCACGGCCCGTTTACCCCAAGAAGGGCACCAACGGCCGAAAATACATAGGAGTGCACCGACCACCGCCCTATCTTTGCCCTTATGGTCCCAAATGTTTTTATGGCTTTTTCACGAAACCGGGCAATGCCACTTCTTGCCCTGCTGGCTTTCTTGTTTTCCTGTGCCCCGGAAGATTTGGAAGGGCTGGAAGGGGAACTCCTCACCGTGACCGAGCCCGCCCTTGATGCCGAGGGGATGAAGGAGCCCGCGGCCAAGCCTGAGGATGCCGTAAAGAATTGGATCTATGCCATGGCGCACCCTTCGGGCCTTCTGGAGAGTGCGGAGAACACCAATTTTGTGTCCCTGTACGACAATGCCCTGGCGGCCATCTTCTTTATGGAAGAAGGCCACAGACAGCGGGCCGAACGCATTTTTGATTTTTTCGATGCCCGAATGGAAACCGAACTGTTGGCCGGCACCGGCGGTTTTTTCCAGTTCAGGGACGTTACCGGCGGCCAGGGAAGCAGAAGGTGGCCGGGGGACAATGCTTGGCTCCTTTTGGCCCTGAACCAATACCATTATCGGTATGGAACCCACAAATACAAGGAATTGCGCGATCAATTGGAACTATGGATCCGTTCCCTACAGGAAGCGGACGGGGCGCTGGTGGGAGGCTACAACGAGGACGGCACCGTCATTCCCAAGGTCACGGAGGGCATGATCACCGCCTTCAAGGCCGTGCCCGGCCATGACCACTTTCACCGGAACCTACTGAAATACCTAAAGCACCACCGTTGGGACGAAGAGCTTAAAATTCTCCTCTCCTGGCCCGAAAATCCCAGTTATGCCCACGCCCTTGACGTGCACACCTTGGGCAGCCTGATCTTTCCCGGAATGGCCCCCACGCTCCTGCCAGAGGCACAGCGCTTTAAAACCACCCAGACCCTTTTGGTGAACGGCACCCAAATACAGGGCTACTGCTTTGACGAGGACAGGGATGTCATTTGGCTGGAGGGCACGGCACAGATGGCCGTGGCGCTCAACGCCCACAAAGACCAAAGTGCAAAGCAGCGTCTGGTACGGGAAGTTGGCGCCTCCGTCATGGGCAGTGCCCTGCACCCGGGAACGCAAGGCGTGCCCTATGCCTCCAACCACGGCAGCAACTATGGCGCGTCTCCCTTATGGGACCACGCCGCCACCGCCCCGGCCCTATCGGCCACCCTCTGGTACATCTTTGCAAAAGAGGGCATCAACCCTTTCTTCTCTGATGCTCCCGGCAACATCCCCGAAGAGGACCGGTTCTGGTAATTTTTGTTGAAACAATTTTAGATTTAGTTTAACAGTATGTTCCGGCCGGTTTGCCTACCTTGGAACCAACAGGATGGTCTGGATGCCGCTGCTCCCTTGTTTTCTCAAGGGAAAAACGGGCAATGGAATATCCTCCAAAAAAAAGATGTTATGAAGAATGCCATGGGCAACAGCGTGGGCCTTACCACGGTAACCTTGATATTGGTGGTGGTGATGGCCACCTTGGACTTCCCCTACAAATGGGTCTTTTTTGCCACTGTCATAGGACAGGGACTACTGATATGGATGGTGTACAGTGTGCTTACGGACAACTACAAGACCAACAAGACCTTTGAAGATTTTTATGAAGACGCCCCCATAAGGGACCGATCTACCCCATAGCCGTTACCGAAGATTCGCCCATCCTGGATTTGTTGCTCAGCTTCATGCCCAGCTCCGGGATCACCAAGAGCGGGTTCTTGGTGTGGAAGGCCATACGTTTCACGATGGGTTCGCGGGTCAATCGCTCCACATAACTGTGCTGATAATTGAGCATGGCCAAAAGGTGTATGTCCAGTTCCTCCGAAAAGAGTTCCAGGGTCTTGGACACGGAAGTGACCTCGGAGACCGTATGGACGTAGTGCTCCACCTCCTTAAGGTATTTGCGCAGCATGTCCAGGTTAAACTGTTGCATTTCCGTCAGGGCCTTGATCTCATACTGCACGTGCACGATCCGGATCACGGATCTAAAGCTTTTGGCAAGTTCCAGCATGGGGGCCAGCTCGGATTTGGTGTAGAAACGGTTAAAATCCGTGGCAAAGGCAATCTCAGAGGGCTTCACGTAATCAAATCCTGCAGGGATGGCCAAAACGGGACACTCCTTCACGGCTTTGATGATGCGTACCGTATTGCTCCCCATGAACACTTCTTCCATGCCACTGGCGCCCTTGGTCCCGGTAACCACCAGGTCTATGCCGTAGGTGGAGATACTGCTCACCACCTCATCCACCAAAAGGGAAAAAGAAGAGAGGGTCTCAAAGCGGTGCTTGGGGTTGGGAAGCTGCTGCTCCACTTTTTCCAATAAGGTCTCCAGACCTTTGTTGGAGCACTGATGTGCCGTATTGGTCAGGATCCCGTTCTCCATGGAGGCCGCCATGAACCTACTGTTGGATATGGCCGGGGTATAGGTGTTGAGCAAATAAAACGTGCACTCTTCTTCCCTAAAAAGGTAAAGCGCGTAGCAGAGGGCATTCCATGCATTCTCTGAAAAATCTGTGGGAACCAATATTTTTTTCATCTGTACTTGCTTTTTTCCTTGGGCCAAAATTACCGTGGATCACCAGGGCAAACAATGATAATTGTCAGCTTTGACATTTTAACACTCCCAAGGGAACATACCACCGGGCATGGAACAAAGATAGGGCCGCACCCCAGCGGCAAAAGATGATATTTATCATATTTGGTGTGCCATATTATGCACAATTTTGTCCCCAGGTATAAGCAATAGTGTAAATGGAACAGACCAAATGTTATCATTGTGGTGATGATTGCGCAAAAAAACCAATTGTACATGATGAAAAGTCGTTTTGCTGCAACGGGTGCAAAATGGTCTATGAGATTTTTGCTTCCCATGACCTATCCCATTATTATGAGCTACAGCAAGCTGCAGGCGCCACTCCTAAGGAAATTGAGGGCAAGTACGATTTTCTCGATACTGATGCTATTGTTGAAAGACTGACCGAGTTCAACGACGGAAGCATCCAGATCGTGAACCTCTACGTTCCGCACATTCACTGCAGTTCCTGCATCTGGATCTTGGAGAACCTGAACAAGCTGGACCCCGCCATTACCAACTCTCAGGTTAATTTCCCGAAGAAAACAGTGCGCATCACCTATCACCTGGACAAAATTACCCTAAAGGAATTGGTGCTCTTGCTCTGCCGCATTGGTTACGAGCCCTACATAAGCCTGGAAGATATGGGGGAGCGCGCCACTTCCGTGGACCGTGGCCTCATCTACAAGCTGGGCGTTGCCGGCTTTGCCTTTGGCAACGTCATGTTCCTGTCCTTTCCGGAATACTTTGACCTGAACAGCAGTAAGGACAGCGGTGGCGAATTTTGGCTCAACCAGTACCAGGACGTCTTCCGCTGGCTCATGTTCGCATTTTCCCTGCCCGTGGTGCTCTATGCGGCCCGGGACTATTACACCACCGCCTATAAAGGACTGCGCACGGGCATACTCAATATGGACGTGCCCATTGCCCTCGGGGTTACCGTACTCTTTGTGCGCAGCACCCTGGAAATCATGTTCCACTGGGGGCCCGGCTTTTTTGACAGCCTTACCGGACTCATCTTCTTTCTTCTGTTGGGCAAGTTCTTTCAGCAAAAAACCTACTCCTTCCTGTCTTTTGAGCGCGACTATAAATCCTATTTCCCCATTGCCGTTACGGTCATTGGCGATGAAGGTGAAACGGCCGTGCCCGCCCACGAGGTAAAGGAAGGCGATCGGCTGCTGATCAGGAACGAGGAAATCATCCCCGCAGACGGGGTCCTGCTCAGTGAGGCCGCCCAGATAGATTATAGCTTTGTGACCGGGGAGGCGGTGCCCGTGCAAAAGAACAAGGGCGACAAGATTTTTGCCGGCGGAAGGCAGATCAACGGGTCGCTGGAAATGGAGACCCTGAAAACGGTCTCCCAGAGCTACCTCACCGGACTGTGGAGCAACAGTGTGTTCCAAGAGGACAAGACCACAAAGTTCCAGGCCATAACGGACCGTATTGGCAAACGGTTTACCCTATCGGTGCTCACCATTGCCTTCACGGCCACCTTTGTCTGGCTCTTCATTGACCCCTCCATGGCCCTCAACGTCTTTACCGCCGTGCTCATCATTGCCTGCCCCTGCGCCATTGCCCTGGCCTCCCCTTTTACCCTGGGCAACATACTGCGCATCTTTGGCAAGCGAAAATTCTACCTCAAGGACGCGCAGACCATTGAGCGGCTGGCCCAGATCGATATGGCCATTTTTGACAAGACCGGCACCATCACCACCAACCAGAAGAGCAAGGCGGTCTATGAGGGCATGCCCCTGACGGCAGCCGAGGAATCCCTGATGAAAAGCACCCTTCGCGCCAGCAACCACCCCTTGAGCAGAAAGCTCTACGAACTGCTGGCAGCCCATGACATTGCCACCCTGGACGAATACCAGGAACACGTGGGCCAGGGCATCTCTGGCACCAAGGGCAAGCGGAACATACGGATAGGGTCCGGCGCTTTTACGGGCAGCTCTGACACCACGGACCAATTGCAGACCGCCGTGCACATAAGCAGCAACGAGGGCTACAAGGGCAGTTACGTCTTCCAGAACCAATACCGCGAGGGCATAGAAAAGCTCTTTTTGGAACTGGCCGGCGAAATGGACACCGCCGTCATGTCCGGAGACAATGCGGGAGAGCAGGAACGCTTGGGGAGACTGCTGCCCAAGGGCACCCAGATGTTGTTCAACATGAAACCGGAGCAAAAGATGCACCGCATACGAAATTGGCAGGAGGAAGGCAAAAAGGTCTTGATGGTGGGCGATGGACTAAACGATGCGGGGGCACTGGCGCAGAGCGATGTGGGCATTGCCATTTCCGAGGACATCAATGTATTTTCCCCGGCCTGTGATGCCATTCTCGATGCCTCGAAATTCCAATTTCTAAAGGAATACATACAACTGTCCAAAAAAGCCATCCGGATCATTAAATGGAGCTTTGTGCTCTCCTTGGCCTACAACGTGGTGGGCATCTATTTCGCCGTTACCGGCCAATTGGAGCCCGTGATCGCGGCCATTTTAATGCCCTTGAGCTCCATAAGCATTGTGGCGTTCACCACCATCGTGTCCAATTATGTCTCAAGGAAATTGCCGTAAGGGATCCGGGCCCGTGGAGATGTTAAAATAAAAAAGAATCATTGGAAACCTGACAAATATCATTTTTCATGCTGGGGCGTCCCAGTAGTTTTGTCACCATTATTCAGGTAGGTATGAGTGTTATTTATGTGTTATTGGCCATCAGCGTAGTTGTGGCCATCATCTTCTTTGGAGCGTTCATCATTTCCGTGAAAAGCGGACAATATGACGATTCCTATACGCCCTCCGTGCGCATGCTCTTTGAGGATGAACTGGTAAAGGACACTACAAAGGACAAAACCGCCCCAACCAACAAAACAGAATCTAATAACTAATCAATTATGGAAGTACAACAGTTCTACTACGACAACAAGGTCGTGAAAAAGTTTCTCTACGCCACTTTGCTCTGGGGCATTGTGGGGATGAGTGTAGGATTATTGTTGGCCTTTATGTTCCTCTTCCCGAACATAACGGACGGCATATCCTGGTTAAGTTTTGGCCGTTTGCGCCCACTGCACACCAATGCGGTGATCTTTGCCTTTGTGGGCAATGCCATTTTTGCCGGGGTGTACTACTCCACCCAACGCCTGTTAAAGGCGCGCATGTTCAGTGATTTCTTGAGCAACTTCAACTTTTGGGGCTGGCAGTTGATCATTGTGGCCGCGGCCATAACCCTACCCTTGGGCTATACCACCTCCAAGGAATACGCAGAACTGGAGTGGCCCATAGACATTGCCATAGCCTTGGTATGGGTGGCCTTTGGGGCAAACCTCATTGGCACCATGATCAAGAGAAGGCAGCGCCACCTCTATGTGGCCATTTGGTTCTACCTGGCCACCTTTGTCACCGTGGCGGTACTGCACATCTTTAACAGTTTGGAACTTCCGGTGGCGGCGCTAAAGAGCTACTCTGTCTATGCTGGCGTACAGGATGCCCTGGTACAGTGGTGGTACGGGCACAACGCCGTGGCCTTCTTTTTGACCACGCCATTCTTGGGCCTTATGTACTACTTTGTGCCCAAGGCGGCCAACAGGCCCGTTTATTCCTACAGACTTTCCATTGTCCATTTCTGGTCGCTCATCTTCATCTACATTTGGGCCGGACCGCACCACCTGTTGTACTCCGCACTTCCGGATTGGGCACAAAACTTGGGCGTGGCCTTCTCCGTGATGCTGATCGCTCCCTCTTGGGGCGGTATGATCAACGGCCTGCTCACCCTAAGGGGGGCTTGGGACAAGGTGCGCACCGATCCCACCCTGAAATTTATGGTGGTGGCCATTACGGGCTACGGCATGGCCACTTTTGAAGGGCCCATGCTGTCCTTGAAAAATGTAAATGCCATAGCCCACTTCAGTGATTGGATCATTGCCCACGTGCACGTTGGCGCCCTGGCCTGGAACGGCTTCCTGGCCTTTGGCATGATCTATTGGATGGTGCCCAAAATGTTCAAGACCAGACTGGCCTCGGTTGGCCTGGCCAATTTCCATTTCTGGATCGGCACCCTGGGGATCATCCTCTATGCCCTGCCCATGTACGTGGCCGGTTTTACGCAGGCCCTGATGTGGAAAGACTTTAACCCGGACGGCACTTTGGTGTACGGGAACTTCTTGGAGACCGTGAACGAGATCATGCCCATGTACTGGATGCGCGCCATTGGCGGCACCATGTACATCGTGGGGGCCGTTGTCATGCTATACAACATTGTGGTGACCATAAAGTCCGGCCAGAACGTGGAGGACGAACTGGCAGAGGCCGCCGCACTCACCCGTGTATCCGGCAAGAGAACCGTGGGAGAGACCTTCCACACCTGGTTGGAGCGCAAGCCCATACAGCTCACCATCTTGGCCACGGTGGCCATTTTGATCGGGGGCATCGTACAGATCGTGCCCACCCTTTTGGTAAAATCCAACATCCCCACCATAACCAGCGTTAAACCCTACACCCCCCTGGAACTGGAAGGCCGTGACCTCTACATCAGGGAAGGCTGTGTGGGCTGTCACTCCCAAATGGTGCGCCCCTTCAGGAGCGAGGTGGAACGCTACGGCGAATACGCCAAGGCCGGGGAATTCGTGTACGACCACCCCTTTCTTTGGGGAAGCAAGCGTACCGGGCCGGACCTCTTGAGGGTGGGCGGCAAGTATTCGGACAGCTGGCACTTTAACCATTTCTACGATCCACAGACCACCTCGTCCGGATCCATCATGCCCTCCTATTCGTGGCTCATCAAAAACGAGCACGATCGCGGCGATATCAGGGCCAAAATGGAAGCAATGGTGACCTTGGGCGTACCCTACTCCCAAGAGGAGATAGACAATGCCGAGGCCCTTATGGATGCCCAGGCCGCACAGATCGAGAAGAACCTTTACAGCGATCCGGACTTTGTGCGCTCCTACGAAGCGGACAAAGCCTATGCCCAAGAGAACGGCGAGGAGTTCATAGAGATGCGGGACCGTGAAGTGGTGGCCATGATCGCCTACCTACAACGTCTGGGCACGGACATAAAAATCAAGGAAACGGACGAACTGCTCAGCGAAAACAATAAATAAGAAAGACGGTGGGCCCCGACCTTTAATGGGCCTTCGATAAAAACATCACATCATGCTAAAATTTGTAAAAGGATATATGGAAGACATAGAGGGCATAGCCTCCTATCCCATCTTCTCCCTACTCATTTTCTTTGTCTTCTTCATGTTGCTCTTCTGGTGGGTCTTTACGGCCTCCAAGGGCTACATAAAGGAAGTAAGCGAAATACCCCTGGACGAAGACGAAACACCAACGTCCCAACCACAATGAAAGCACCTTGACCAACAACCTAACCCTTTAAAAAAACAACAGATGAAAAATATGATACCTTGGTGGATCAGGATACCACTTATATTCTTTGCGGTTGCCGGACTGATGGAGTTCTTCATTGATTCCGGGGAGCAGCCCGCCTTCCTGGCCTATCCCATGGCCGGAGTGTTCCTCATTTTTGTACTGCTTTTGCTCATTGGCATTGAGTTGATACTCATTTCCATAGAGAACGTGCTCTTCCAGACCCTTTCCGAAGAGGCCAAAGAGCGCTACCTGGCCTCCACAGCCCCCAAAAACCTGGAGTGGAAATGGGGCAAACAGATGTACAAAAAGCTCTTGGGGTCCAAGCCCATGGAAAAAGAGGGCGAAATTATTCTGGACCACAACTATGACGGCATCAAGGAACTGGACAACAACTTGCCGCCATGGTGGGTGTACATGTTCTATGCCACCATCATTTTCGGGGTGGTGTACATGCTGCGCTTTCATGTCTTTAACGACTATGACCAGGACACCGAGTACCTCACGGAGGTGGCCATAGCCCAAGCGGAGATCGAGGAATACAAGAAAAACGCCAAGGACCTGGTGGATGTGAACACCGTGGAGCTCCTTACGGACGCGAGCGACCTCAGCGCCGGCAAGGCCATTTACGAAGCCAGTTGTGTGGCCTGTCACATGGCGGACGGCGGTGGCGGCATTGGCCCCAACCTTACCGATGAATACTGGATCTTGGGCGGGGGCATCAAAAATGTCTTCAACACCGTCTCCGAGGGGGGTAGGGCCGGAAAGGGCATGGTGGCCTGGAAACAGAGCCTTAAGCCCCTGGAAATGGCACAGGTATCCAGTTACATCCTCACCTTTCAAGGGAAGACCGCGGCAAACCCCAAGGAACCCGAGGGCGAGATTTGGATAGACCCGCACATGACCTCCCCCGAGGCCCCGGCAGTGGACTCGGTGAGCATTGAGGTGGAAGTGGACACCCTGGAGTACCAAGAGGTCATTGACCAGGGCGGTACCGTTATAGAATAATCACACCAAACCAACGGGAGGCACCTCCTTTGCAAGGGTAGGCACGCAAGTACGATGGCGCGCCCGCACCGATCAAAAAGGGGCGCTATGGCAAGGCACCCGCCCACTGGAGAGGATCTCGAGGGGCAAGGCAACAAAAATGAACTAAAAAGAAAAAAAACAACCATCCCTTTAACCACGTGTACCAAATACTGTTTTAATGGCACAAGATCAGGACAATTTTAGGGATTCAATAGGGACCATAAACGAGGAAGGCAAGCGCGCATGGGTATTTCCCAAAAAACCGAGCGGCAGGTTCTACGAGTACAGGAAGTATGTGAGCTATGCCCTGCTGGCTTTTTTGATCGCATCCCCGTTCATTAAGATAAACGGCAACCAGTTCTTGATGTTCAACGTACTGGAGAGGCGGTTCAATATTTTTGGTTTTCCGTTCTGGCCACAGGATTTTCACCTGTTTGTGATCTCCATGATCATCGGGGTCATTTTCATTGCCCTGTTCACCGTGGCCTTTGGCCGTATTTTCTGCGGATGGATGTGCCCACAGACCATCTTTATGGAAATGGTCTTTAGACGCATTGAATATTGGATAGATGGCGACCGCGGCGCACAGATGAAACTGGACCGACAGCCCTGGAACGCACAGAAAATAAAAAAGAGGGCCTTGAAATGGACCATTTTCTTTGTCATTTCCTTTGTGATCGCCAATGTGTTCCTGGCGTATTTGATCGGGAGCGACAAACTGATCAGCTATATCACGGACGGTCCGCTGCTGCACTTGAGCACCTTTGTGGCGCTCTTGGTCTTTACCGGGGTCTTCTTTTGGGTCTTTGCCTGGTTCCGGGAACAGGTGTGCATCATTGCCTGCCCCTACGGCCGCATGCAGGGCGTGTTGCTGGACAACAAAAGCATTGTGGTGGCCTATGACCACAAAAGGGGCGAAGCGGAAAACGGCCGGAAGAAATGGCGCAAGAACGAGGACAGACAGGCCCTTGGACACGGCGACTGCATTGATTGTTTTCAATGTGTGAACGTGTGCCCCACGGGCATAGACATCAGGAACGGGACCCAGTTGGAATGTGTTAACTGCACCGCCTGCATCGATGAATGCGACACCATCATGGAAAAAGTGAACCTGCCCAAGGGACTGATCCGTTACGCCAGTGAGGATGAGATTACCAAAAAGGAAAAATTTAAGTTTACGCCAAGGCTCAAGGGCTACACGGCCGTACTGGGCATCCTGACCGCGGTCTTGATCGGCATGCTCTTTCTAAGAAATGACCTGGAAGCCAACATTTTGCGCCTGCCCGGGCAATTGTACGAACACAAGGAGAACAACATCATAAGCAATGTGTACACCTTTAAGTTGTTCAATAAAACGGTCAAGGACGTGGAAGATGTCTCCTTTAAACTGTTGTCGCACAAGGGAACCATAAAAATGGTGCGCAAAGAGCAATTTCTGGTGCCCGCCCAGGACCTGGCAGAAGGCACGCTGTTCATTGAGATCAACAATGCCGCCATTAAAAGCGATAAAGAAAAGGTAAAAGTGGGCGTTTACAGTGGCGATAAATTGATCGAGACCACCATAACCGCCTTTATGGCTCCACGGAGCTACAACTAAAAAGAAATGTCATGAAAATTAATTGGGGAACGGGAATTGTTTTGGCCTTTATAGGATTTATTGGGTTTATCCTCTTCTTTGTGGTGCGCATGTCCATGGAGAGCAATGCCAGCCATGAATTGGTCACGGAAGACTACTACAAACAGACCCTGGCCTACCAAGAAGAGATCAATGCACAGAACAATGCCCGGGACAACAAGGCCCAACTCACCACCAAAAGATTGGACGGTGGCATTCAACTGTCCTTCCCCGAACAATATGAACCTAAGAAAATCACAGGAACAGTGTCCCTATACAGACCATCTAATGAACACTTGGATTTTGACTTACCCATAAGTCTGTCCAATGCACATTTGCTCATACCTGACAAACGTTTGTTGGATGGTCGTTGGGACATTTCTGTTTCCTGGGAGTATGAAGGTAAAAAATACCTACATAAAGATAAAATAACCTATTGAAATGATCTATTCCGCCCTCATACTGGGTCTTATGGGCAGTTTGCACTGCGTGGGCATGTGCGGGCCCATTGCCTTTATGCTGCCGGTGGATCGCAACAATGGCGCAAAGCGCTTTGGCCAGACCCTGCTCTACCATCTGGGACGGCTATTGGCCTATGGCACCATAGGGCTCGTATTTGGGCTGTTGGGCAAGGGGCTCTATGTGTTTGGCATGCAACAGAAGCTCTCCATTGCCATTGGGGTGCTCATGATCGCGGTGGTGCTCATTCCCTACCGCACCTTTAATAAGTACAACCTCTCCAAGCCCCTTTACAACATCATTGGGAAAGTAAAGAACAAATTGGGCGCGGAACTCAAGAAAAAATCCCCGGACACCTTCCTTACCATTGGGTTTTTAAACGGGTTTCTTCCCTGTGGCCTGGTGTACATGGCCCTGTTTGGCGCCATGGCCATGGGCAGTGCCGGCCAGGGCAGCCTGTACATGGTCCTATTTGGCCTGGGCACCATCCCTTTGATGACCACGGCGGTCTATCTGGGCGGTTTCCTCAAGAGCCATACCAAGCAGCGCATACAAAAGCTCATTCCCGTATTTGTCATTGCCATGGCCTCCCTTTTCATCTTAAGGGGCCTGGGCCTGGGCATCCCATACGTCTCCCCAAAACCCGTGGCGCAGATCAGCGCCACCAGCGGAATGGAGTGCCACACCAACACCCCTGGAGCCCATGAGCCTACTGCCCAATGATATTGTCCTAAGGCCCAGGTTTCAACTGGAACCCCAGGGCGAGAAAGAAGCGTTGTTGGCCCATTTTGAAAAAAGCGACCACCCCCCCTTTCTCATTAAAAGATCGGACGATCACCTCTTCATTAAGTTCAATGGGGACGAGATCAATTTCTGGTCGCCACAACTGCAGTTGGAAATTGTGGAAGACCACGACCATAAAACCAGGATCTATGGCCTCTTTGGCCCCAACCCCACCCTTTGGACCTTTTTTATGTTCCTGCACTTTGGGGTGGCCACCATTTTTGTGATCCTCGGCATTTGGGCCTACTCCAGTGCCGCGCTGGACAAGCCCTATGCGCTGCAAGTGGGCCTTATGGCCTTGATGGTGGCACTCTGGTTTGCCCTCTACGCCTTTGGCCGTTTGGGCAAGCGCAAGGGAAGGACACAAATGGAAGAACTGCACCGCTTTATGACCGAAGAGCTGGCCAAGGCGGGCGCTGCCACCTGAGAGCGCCCATACCCCCATCGCCGGCCCGTTTCAACACAGCATTGCAATGCCGTTTTTTTGGTGAACCCGACCCTTTACCCCTATCTTAGTGCTGTACTTGAAAACAAGGACCACGATATGACGGCAACAGGGAAGAAAGACATTGGCAACAGGGAAGACGTGGCCCTTTTGGTGAACACCTTTTACGCAAAAGTGCGCCAAGACCAGGTGCTTGGCCCCATCTTTAACGACATCATAACCGACTGGGAGGCCCACCTGACCTTATTGACCGACTTTTGGGAGACACAGCTTTTCTTAAGGCGAAAGTACACCGGAAACCCGGTCACGGCCCACCAAAAGGCAGATGATCGGGTGCAGGGCGGGATCACCAACGAACATTTTGGCCTCTGGCTAAACCTTTGGTTTGCCACCATTGATGCCCTTTTTAATGGGGAAACGGCCTGGATCGCCAAGAACAGGGCGCAGAAAATGAGCACCATGCTGTACATAAAGATCTTTGAGCACCGGGCATCGCAATGAGGCCGTCCGTAAGAACATAAGGGCGATGCACCCCATTATTGGGCATTATATCCCACCAATAAACGGATTTTGGAAACATTGTCTATTTTTGCGGGCATAAAATGCAATCTATGACACTACTATTAATGGCCGCCGGCAGCGGTAGCCGATACGGAAAACTAAAACAATTTGACGAACTGGGGCCCAAGGGCGAATTCTTGATGGAATTTGCCATTTACGATGCCATAAAGAACGGTTTTGGGCAGATCGTGGTCATCACCAAGGCCGAAAATGTTTCCTTTTTAAAAGACCATCTGAGCCAAAGACTGCCCCAAGACGTAAGATTGGATGTATTGGCCCAAGAACTGACCGATATTCCGGAAGGGGCCAGTTTTAGCGGGGAACGCAAAAAGCCTTGGGGCACCGCCCATGCGGTCTGGACGGCAAGAAATGTCATTTCCGGCCCCTTTACCGTACTCAACGCGGACGATTTCTACGGACAGGCCGCCTACCAAAAGGCCGCCGAGTTCATGCGGGGCAACCAGACGGACTATGCCCTCTTGGGCTATACCCTGAAAGACACCCTTTCTGAGCATGGCTCCGTGTCCCGCGGCGTTTGTGAAGTGGATGGAGACAACCTCATCGAAGTGCAAGAACGTTTAAAGATTGTGCAACAAGGGGATGTTTTAATGGACGAGGATTCCGGGCTTACATTTACCGGGCACGAACAGGCCAGTATGAACTTTTGGGTCTGCAGGCCGTCCATCTTCCATAAAATAGAAGATGCCCTGCGCATTTTCCTAAAGAACAACAACCTGGTGGCCAACAGCGAACTGTACCTGCCCTTCATGATCCAGGAAATGCTACAGGCCAACGAGGCCGTGGTAAAGTGCATTCCCTCCGGTGGCGAATGGTTTGGGGTCACCTACGCCAGCGACAAGGAAAAGGCCCTGGAGAACCTCAAGAGAAAGACCGATCAAGGGCAATACCCCTCACCGTTATGGGCCTAAAAAATTATGACAACACCCCAGAAGAGCTCCGTGCCATTCTGGGGTCTTTTTATGTGCCCCATAGTGAGGCCCTTGAACTGCGGCCCCTTACCACCGGCTTTATCAATGACACCTATTTGGTGCACGATGCCCAGGGCCCAAAATTTATCCTGCAGCGCATAAACCATAAGGTGTTTGCCAATGTGGACGGATTGATGGGCAATGTCTCCAAGGCCCTGGAGCGGCTCAAAGCAGACGATTATAAGGACATAACCCTACTAAAGACCAAGGAGGGCACCTTCTTCCTGCCCTTTAAAAACAGTTTTTGGAGGTTGATGGAATTTGTGGACGACAGTGTTACTTATGACAACGCCACCACCCCCCAAATTGCCTTTGAGGCCGGAAGGGTATTGGGCAATTTCCATAGGTTGATGCAGCACGCCGACCCAGCGGACTATGTGGACACCATTCCCCTGTTTCACGACCTTTCCGCGCGCATACGTCAGTTTGGGGATTCCTTGATCCACGGAAGCGAGACGCGCCTTGACCTGGCAAAGCCCACCATAGACAGTGTACAGGGCATTTACAGGAAACTGAAAAAAATGGACCTGAACGCACTGCCCCTGCGCGTTTGCCATAACGACACCAAACTGAACAACATCCTTTTTTCCAGGAAGACGGGGCTGGCCCTGTGCCTCATAGACCTGGACACCATCATGGCGGGCCGCTTTTTGTTCGATTTTGGCGATGCGGTGCGCACCATAGCCAACACGGCAGCGGAAGATGAGCGCGACCTGGGCAAAATTGGCTTTGACCGGCCCCTTTTTGAAGCTTTTGTAAAAGGGCTCAAGGTGCACGGCAGTTTCCTCACGGAAGAAGAGGTGGCCTCCCTGCCCTTGGGCGCGGTGCTCATGCCCTTTCTTCACGGATTGCGCGCACTCACGGACTACCTGAACAATGATGTGTACTACAGGGTAAGCTATGAAACCCAAAACCTGGACCGGGCCATGAGCCTGTTGGACTGCGCCCAAAAGACCCTGCACGAGCTCCCCTTCATGGAAAGCTGCGTCCGGTCCCACTTGGGACATGCCGGGTAAGCCCGGGGACCACAACCAAAAAGAGCCCGACCTTTACGGACCGGACTCTTTTATCGAGAACACTATATGAAAATGAAAAAAATTATTTGTTTATGATTACACTGTAAAAGTAAGCCCAGGACCGCGACCCACAAAAGGTTTGTTGTGAAGGCCCCCAAAGGTGTGGCCAAACAAGACAAAAATGATGGGTGGGGAAAAAATGCCCCGAACCACAGGTCCGGGCTTTCAGGTTTTGGGGCCGAAAGGACTTTTCTATTGGCGCAAAGGAAATCTGGCACGGAATGGCCTGCCCCTACCCTTCTAGAACATTCGTTCGCCTTTACATCCTCGTTGTGGCCAGAACGGTAAACCGCGCAGCCCCTGCCGCTGAGCTCGTTGCCAGTCTTGGACCGTTTACAAATTATCGTTGGAGAATTTCTCTTTGCCCATAATGGTGTACTATTTAAAGTTAAAAAAACAGCGGGCACATGCCCCCGCTGTTTTTTCATTTACACACTTTATGAGAGAAAGTAGAAATTGAACACAAACGGGGCACCATCAAGCAAGCACAGCTTTTGGAAAAGTACAAATTGATAAGCTCCCATACGTGTAGGCGTTTATTTTGTACCAATGCTTATTTGAATGGCATCGATGTACAGTTGATCATGAAAATTTCAGGACACAAGTCTGAAAAGGCTTTTCGTCGTTACCTGAAAATCTCTAATCATGAAGCTGCCCAAAAGTTAAAAGAGGCTTGGGGATTGGATTGAATTAGTCTCAAAGGATTTTGGCCCATTTAGATGCCATGAGAGATTATCATCTCGAACAGACTAAAGAAATTCCCTAAAATTATTTCTGTGGATTACTTCGATAATGGCGTTGTAACTTTCCATAAAGGACTTGGGAAGTTTCGCTTTGGCTTTTTCATTCCACTTAAACTCAAAGCCCGTAATTTCGCCTGAGACCTCTTCAACGTAATCGATTTCCTGTTGCTGTTTTGTACGCCAAAAATAGGAATTGGCCAAGGAGCCATCGTATGCCAGTTTTTTGATGCGCTCGGCTATCAAGAAGTTCTCCCAGAGCCCTCCTTTATCACTTCTGCTGTCCAACAGATTGAAATTCCCGATGATGGCATTTCTCACCCCTGTATCGTAGAAGTAAATTTTTTGGTTGGTCTTTATTTCGTTCCGTAGGTTTCTGCTGAAACTTGATAACCTAAAAATCACATACCCTTTTTCAAGAACATCTATGTAATTGGAAACGGTATTCTTATCTACGCCCACCAATTGGGCAAGTTCGTTGTAACTCACCTCGCTACCCAACTGCAAGGCCAGGGCACGAAGTAACTTTTCCAGCACTTGGGGCTTTCGTATTCCGCTAAATGCCAAAATATCTTTGTAGAGATAACTGTTTGTCAATTGTTTTAAAACCTCAATTTCGTCCCCAGGATTGTTAATGACATCGGGATACATACCGTAAAGGATTCTTAATTCGATCTGCTGCTCTGACTTTACATAACCAATACTTTCCTCCAACTCCTGCCAAGAAATGGGATATAATTTGTATTCCCATTTTCTTCCGGTCAATGGCTCGCCGGTCTGATTGTTCAGTTCAAAGGCCGAAGAACCGCTTACCAATAGCTGAACTTTTTTGAACTGGTCGGTGATGATTTTTAAGGTCAACCCAATATTCTCGATACGTTGAGCCTCATCGATGAACAAAGTATTATAGTTGCCGATAATGCTTTTCAATTGCTCGGTGTTAGGGTCGGTCAATAGATTTCTTACGGTGGAATCATCACCATCCAAAAACAGATGTTCCCTATTTTCTAAAATGGAATTGATCAAGGTCGTTTTTCCAACTTGCCTTGGTCCGATAACTAGGATTGCCTTTCCTTTATCCAGTTTTTGGGCGATTTTCTCCTCTAAGACTCGCTTAATCATAAGATTTAGTGAATTTATTCACCAAAAGTAATGCTTTTTAGTGAATTTAATCACAAAAAGACCACGTTTAATAATTTGGAATAATTTCTCTTTTCGTCTAAAAATTGATTTTATGGAATTGTCCTTCTAGAGAAAAACTCCCAGCCCCGTAATCATTTTTCTTGCAACTGTTTTCCAATAAATGACAAAAACGGTTTTTCCTCTGTGGGCGGTTGGTTTCTCGGACTTCTATAGAGAATGCTTTTTACTTTTAAAATATTACTGTCGTGTTCTATTTCCGTGTGATTAAGCCCGTAGCGATGAGCAAGCGCATAGGTATTCCCGGTTTGCATATAAAACAATGGATAGGTTGTCTTGTCCAACCCTTCGGAGTCGATGACTATCCTGTCATCCTCTCCATTTAATATCAGATAACCAGATTCTTTAATTTCCTTGCCATTGGGGTCGTTGACAGTAATAGTTAAGTCCCATTTTCCTTGAGGTTGTTTCACTCTGGTTTCCTTTCTCAAGAATGGAATTGCCATAAGGTGCGCAGTTTCTTCAACATTACGTGGACTGTATGTGTTGGCCATAATTGCAATAACCAGACCATCCTCAGGAAAAATGCCCAGAATACTTCTGGCTCCGCCCATGGCACCGGCATGTTCGAAGACAGGTCGTGTGTTCATATCCCCATTACGACGCCAACCGATACCAACTCCGGTTTCTTTGCCCGATGCCAGTTTTTGACTTTTAAAAGCCTCATCTACCATTTCATTTTTAATAAAACCATCGAGGTAAGCGTTGCCCAGTTTAACCAAATCCGATGGTGTAGAAACCATGCCGCCACCACCCCATTTATAGCTGGGGTCTTCAGGATCATCAATCCTGTAGGGTTTGCCACTCTTGTCCAATCCAAATAGCTCTGTCATGTTGGTCGAATTCCGACCTCTTAAATCTGGACCTGTATCATCCATCTTCAATGGACGGAACAGTTCATTTTGCAAGTAATCCAAAAAAGGTTCTCCAGATGCTCCCTCTACCACTGCGGACAAAAGTGTGAAACCATATGTTGAATAGATATATTTGGAACTCGGTTTTTGCAAAAGATCAAGATGTGAAAAACACACCCAGAGACTCGGTCACAGAATTATAAAAATGATTTTGGATACTGTCTTTTGATGAGTAATGTGGCATTCCTGAAAGATGCCCGGCAAGTTTTCGCGCGGTTATTGGAAATTGTTTTGACGGATACTTGGGTGCAAAAAACGGGCATAGTATACCACCTGCGGCGGATGAAAGTGAGCCACCCGCGGCGGATGAAAGTGAGCATAGTGTGGCGGATGAAAGTGAGCCACTAAAAAGATCGATTCTATTTGAGT
>NZ_JBLFEO010000070.1:0-1340 GCF_047345505.1 Maribacter aquimarinus
TTCGTTTTTGCTATTACAATTTACCACTTTTAAAACAGTTTTCCTATTTTAGAACCTCCCGGAACATCAATAAAACCAAGGCTTTCATAAACTATCCATCTTTTTTTCGGGGGATGGTTAGTTGAAAAATAAGATAAAACAAAATGCAAAAGATTTCGCTATGTGCTTGGCGGAAAGCAAAGGCTAGTTTGCTCCCGTACTGTTCATAGCTCAACCGTTGTAAAACATACCCAAAAAACATCCAGAATTAAAAATAAACATCTGAATTTTTTGAAAATAGTAACTTTTAAGTTACATTTGTCTGAATGGAAAAAGTTAGGCAAGTAATACAGTATAAAAATTATTTCGAGGAGTTTTTGCTTGCTCAACCGAAAAAGGTTCAGGACAAAATATTTAAGGTCATTGAAATAATCGAAACCTATCAGCACGTGCCGAAAACATATTTGGCGCCAATGAAAACTCACAAGGGACTTTTTGAAGCCCGAATAAAATTAGGTTCGAATATTTGGCGAGTTTTTTGCTTCTTCGACAAAGGTAAGTTAGTTATACTCTTAAACGGATTTACAAAAAAGACGCAGAAAACACCGAAAAAGGAAATTGATAAAGCTGTCCGATTAATGAAAGAGTATTACGAAGAAAAAAACAAAGGAAATGGAAACTAAAAGTTGGAAAGACATAAAGGACACAGTTTACGGAAAAAAAGGAACTGAACGCAGAGACGAACTTGACAGAGACTTTGAATCGTTTAAAATTGGTTTGCTTTTACGCAACGCTCGTGAAGAAAAAAATCTCACTCAAGAACAACTTGGCGAACTGATTGACAAAAAACGAACTTATATCTCTCGTGTGGAAAATAATGGCAGTAATCTGACTTTAAAAACATTGTTTGATATTGTGGAAAAAGGACTTGGCGGAAAAGTTAATATATCAATTGAAGTGTAGAGAAAAGTACGTTTTACAATAACGTATATAGCTCATAGCTAACTAGTTGCTTAATCTAAGTTAGGGCATATTTGCAAGTCCGCCAAATTTTTTAATTTGGCTTATTGATAAAAAAGATAATAAGAAAATTAAAAAATTCGGCTCGCTCTTAACCGAAAATCTATTGCTAATTTGCACGCTACGAGCCATATACAAGACCGTTAGCGAAAATGGCTTTAAAAAAAATACTATGTTAGACAATATATATGAAAATTTCTCAGAAAAGGGTTTAAAACAAGCTAACCATCCCCCGAAAAAAAGATGGATAGTTTATGAAAGCCTTGGTTTTATTGATGTTCCGGGAGGTTCTAAAATAGGAAAACTGTTTTAAAAGTGGTAAATTGTAATAGCAAAAACGA
>NZ_JBLFEO010000071.1:0-1314 GCF_047345505.1 Maribacter aquimarinus
GGCAAACAGGTGAAGATCGTCTACACGGACAGCTTCGTGGAGATATACCACAGGCACGAACGTTTGGCCGTCCATGAAAGGAAGAGGCAACGCTACGGCTATACCACCGCAGCGGAACATATGCCCTCCCATCACAGGTTCGTCAGCGAATGGAGCAGTGAGAAGTTCATCTCCTGGGCCGCCCACATCGGCGAGAACTGCAAGGGGTACATCATCGGGATACTCGACAAGAAACAACATCCGGAACAATCCTATAAGTCCTGCATGGGCATACTGCACCTGGCCAAGAAGGTCGGCAACCAACGGCTGGACAATGCCTGCAGGCGGGCATCTGACTATGGGGCCTATAATTACAGTATGGTGGAGCGGATACTGAAAAAAGGGTGGGACACCCTGGAGGACGACCTCGGAGGATACCTCCGAGGTCCCGGACCACGATAACATCAGGGGAGGAAACTATTATAAATGACAAACATTAAAACAGACAACATGAACACAAAGACATTGGAACAGATGAAACAGCTCAGGCTCCACGGGATGCTCAGGGCCTTTGACACCAGCCTCTCGCCCGAGAGCATGGACTATACCAACGATGAACTGGTGGCCTATCTGGTACAGTCCGAATGGGACGATAGGCACAACCGCAAGATCGAGCGCCTGACAAAGGCCGCAAGGTTCAGGTACGGTGCCGTTATGGAGGCCATCGATTACGGCCCTGGAAGGAACATCGACAGGAACAGGATACAACGCTACGCCTCCTGTGGATTTATAAGCAAGGGTGAAAATATGCTCATTACCGGGAGCACCGGGGTCGGCAAAAGCTATCTGGCCTCCGCCATCGGCCACCAGGCCTGCTCAATGGGGCACAGGACCATGTACTTCAACACGGCGAAGCTCTTTACCCTGCTCAAAACCTCAAAGGCGGACGGGTCCTATCTAAAATTCATCGGAAAACTGGAAAACCAGGACCTGCTCATACTCGATGACTTCGGCCTAAAACCGTTGGACAACATCAACAGGCACTCTTTGATGGAGATTATAGAGGACAGGCACGGCAAAAGGTCCACCATCATAGCCTCACAACTGCCCGTGGAGGCATGGCACGATGTCATCGGGGAAAAAACGATCGCCGATGCCATCCTTGACCGTTTGGTTCACTCGGCCCATAGGATAGACATAAAAGGGGAATCAATGAAAAAAAAAATTAAAAATAAACGTTAACTTCAGCACCAAAATGAGTCGATCTCGTGCACTTGATTTGCACTGCTCATTTTCATCCGCCGCAGGTGGTATACATTGACCGCCCTATCCAAT
>NZ_JBLFEO010000072.1:0-1303 GCF_047345505.1 Maribacter aquimarinus
CAAGACGGCCGAAATTGTGGAGAACCATGTTGCGAAAGGCAAGGAAGTGGGCATTGTGGGAAAACTGAAGACCAGGACCTACACCATGGACGATGGAAACCAACGCTATGTGACCGAGGTAGTGGCCGACGAGATCCTTTTGCTCGGGAACAAAACGGAGCGGCAATCTTAAAAGACAAAGAGGGCGGTGCTCGGGAAAGTGGCGCCCTCTTTTAAAATGTTCAACTTTAAAAAGTTAAAAAATGAAATTACGAGATAAGGAAATAAGAGAGCGCTTGCAATGTTTCACGGGAACACAGATGTACCATTACATCCCCATCCTTGGAACCCGGTTCACCGACGGATTGAAATATCTGTCCGATGTTGCCGGTTGCCATTGGTTGATCACCGACACATCGGTAATGGCCAAGGGTTTGAAACATCGCAGCAAGTGGGTGACCATAGACTTCAAAAGACTGTCCGAAGAAAAACAGGATTTTACCGGATATGAGGCCCGGATCGTCTACAGCGATGGCAATGACAACATTTTGGAAACACAGTGGTACCGGGCCACGGATTTTCCATTGGATGAACTGCGGTTGTTTTTTGTGAACGACACGCTGATGCTGCCCAGTGAATACTAAAACGCAAGATGATGGTACAACTGAACTTTATGGATCTGAGCACGGAGGCACAAGAGCGGCTCTTGCAGCGTGCCATGCGTGATGTGGAGCGGCAGTACGGAAAACAGCTCCGTGGCCAAGCCGGGCACTATGAGAACGCCCTTTTGGCCGAGGCACAACGGAAGCTCTACGATTATACCTACGTATTCAAGGTGTAAATGGCATCAATTGAAAGCATCCCTTATGGGGTGCTTTTTTTATGTCCATAAGCGGCACAAAGACGGTGACATTTATGTAACTTTAAGCACCGGACCTTATAACATCGTTCAAGATCTGACTTTCCAAGAGCGGTCCGTTCCAAATTTTCAACATAAAAGAACAGGTATTGCCCCAATGGGCAATGTCGCCGTTTTAGGTCCCGTCCACGGGACAAAAAAGGAAGAGCAAGAGGGTAACCTGCTGGCGCAGGTTTCGTTTCTTATGTATCTGATAGATAAGCAATTGTAACTTAAAGAAGAAGATTCCAACGCTATTTTTTATCCAAAAACTGGGTAAGGTGCTGGAAATCAGTAAAAAATTGATCCAATTATGGACAAATGCTATAAAAACGAGGGCTTTTCCAACTTGAAGATAAAACAATCGGTGGCCAAGAAATTCAAGGGTTTCGCCAGGAGGTTCAAAGCATCGCACAGCATGACCCT
>NZ_JBLFEO010000073.1:0-1289 GCF_047345505.1 Maribacter aquimarinus
CCACCGCCCATATTGCACCGAAAGTGCCCTAGGTGCAAAGAGGGCACTTTGGCAACGGTGTTCGTGTTCGACGGCAGGGGGCCGCCCAAGCATTGGATCAAGAAGCTGAAACAACAAGATGGAAAACCAAAAATCAGAACGGCATAATGGCCGTGCGGGACACCTATGGCCCCAAATGGACGTTTTGCCGAAAAATGCCCGATGGAGCTAGAGATTCAAGGCTCCGGATCCTGGAAGGCATCCCCACGGGGTCAAGAAATACCGAAAACCACAAAAGTATCGGCCCAGGTGCCGCTGCAAACCCTCCCCCACTGCAGACCAATCCCCATAGCAGAAAAAGAGACCAACGCCCCGGTGTAGTTCAACACCGCATTCATGCTGGGTCGTACCGACCGCACGAATGCTTAGTTATTAGCTGTAGTTATTTTTTTCATTCCCAATGTCGTAGCTATAATTCCACACGCAAATAGAACCCAATAAATAAACCCAAAATTTAGACCATATACCCATTGAAAAAAGGATTCTCCATAAATTACGTAAAGTGTTGAAAACAAATTATTCAAGAAGTGCATTGCAATTGTATACCAAATATTTCTTGTTCTTAGGTAAATGATACAAGCTATAACACCAAAAATAAAAGTCGAAATTAAACTGCTTGGTGTTTCGAAATGAATTGCAGAAAAGCATAAGCTGGATATGATAATTGATACAATAACTTTATTTCGTTCCAAAAGCTTTTCGAACAAAAATTTTCTAAAAAATAGCTCTTCAAATAGTGGAGCAATCAATAGGCTTGAGAATCTGAAATAGATGAAAAATGAATCAATTCCAAGAAATCTTTGCCGATATGGTTCAATTTCTGAAGTTCTGTAATAGTCCAAGATTTTTTCAAAATCATAAAAAGGTTGATTTACAAAGCCGAGTCCAAGAACTATTAAGATTAGATATGGGAATATTGAGAGGTCCGTCTTTTTAAAACTAAAAACGGTTTTCAAATTTTGCGTCCAAAAAAAGTAAAATATAACTAGGTAAGAAATCAGACTACCCAAAATCACAATGAACTCATTTAAACTTTTTCAATTTTATTTTTTTCAGTGCCAACACGATGAAAGATAGGTAGTTGAACCCTTTCCAGCTTGCAATTGTGGTGTCGAACCTGTTGAGCAGTGACCTGAAGCTGTCCATCCATGCGTTTGTCCGCTCCACGGCATATCTCTCATCATATAGTTCTTGGTCAAAGTGCTCGTCCCTGTCCTCGGCACTTCCATTGCGTTTGTTGAAACAGATGT
>NZ_JBLFEO010000074.1:0-1275 GCF_047345505.1 Maribacter aquimarinus
ACTCAAATAGAATCGATCTTTTTAGTGGCTCACTTTCATCCGCCACACTATGCTCACTTTCATCCGCCGCGGGTGGCTCACTTTCATCCGCCGCAGGTGGTATACTATGCCCGTTTTTTGCACTAGTATATGAAACGTAGCGTATAAAAAGACGCTAACTTTTCGGATGAAACACGAGCCGAATTTTTAAATTTTTCTTTTTATCTTTTCTATTTTAATAGCCAAATTTAAAAATTTGGCGACTTTGTAAATGCATACGATCCTCTCGGAAAGCCTGTATTAGCTATGTTTTATATACATTGTTGTGCTTTCGTTATTTTTTCTAAACAATTTAATCATTTTTTTATCTCTGAATTTATAATATCAAGCATTTCAATAATTCTGTTTCGCAACGTACCTGATTGAATATTGGTGTTTTGATGAAACGAAATGACCATAGCCGGAATGCCCTCTTGTTCGTGATCTGCCAAAATCTCTTTGAAGTCTATTTTCCATTTCGATGGGTTTATTCTAAATTCTAAACTAGATGACTTATCTAAAGCTTCTACTGGAGAGTAGCCATCTTTCCAAATGTTATTATTTAGATTTCGAGATATACCCGATTTAATAATCAAAGGAAGAATAAATTGGTTTCGTAATATTTGATATTGCTTTTCCTGTTCTTCTACTTGGTACACTTCAGTAGACCAGTTAGATAAAAGCGATACAAGCTTTTCGTTTTGTATCAGCTGCAATTTATCCGTGCCTATTATATCATTTTGTATAGGATCAAAAGTGGGGTCGATTGCTATGTGCCACCAAGATGTATAAAAAGTTTCTTCATCAAAAATTTCTGGATTATCTATAAAACTAAGCAAGTTATGTGAAGCTTCGATGGCTCTATTTCGCATATAAATTTTTTCTTCAAGCTGCGCAAGATTGGCTTCGTATTCACTTTTTAGTTGTACCAATATTTTTTGTTCTAGAATTCTGCCTTTTCGCCTCTCATTCCAGTCGGTCACCTGTAGTGCCAAAAGAATACCTATCATTACAAGAAATATTTCACCTAGGGCGTATTTAAAGTATTTTCCAGTTTTTCCTTCAGAAAGCAAGTTTTGTCTAATTTTTCGAAAGAATTTTATCATTGGTTATTGGTTGGTTATAATGAAGCACAACGGCTGGGCTAAGGTTCGTTGCGGTGATCTGTCCGCAGGACAGTCCCGCTGAACCCAAAGTTAGCTTTTTGCTCGGATTTCCTGCAAGGAAATCCGCAAGCAATGAATTTTAGCCTTTGTT
>NZ_JBLFEO010000075.1:0-1273 GCF_047345505.1 Maribacter aquimarinus
GGTTCTATGTTAAATACAGTGGGTAATCGAATTTCAGTTTACCCGCTATGAAATAGATCATGTTTATAAAATTCTCCGTGTTCCGGTAGCCCCTTGCCCTTTTCTTGGCAAGCTGTATCTTGGAGTTTATCCCTTCCAGTATCCCGTTGTTTATCCTGCTATGGATGTAGTTCATTATTCCGCTCCAATGCGCCCTTATGGTGTCGGCCGCCTTGATGAAGGGGCGCATTCCCGATTCGTCGACCATGTCGCACCAGAAGGCGAGGTAGCTTTCCGCCTCCTCTTTGTCCCTTAGCCCCCAAAAATCCTCGAAGAGCTGCTTGAGCCTGTATCCCTCCCCCAGTTTCGGGTAGTACTCCAGGATCAGGTCCCTCTCCTCTTTCAGGCGTGGTGCGAGCCTGTTCTTCAACAGGGTGTACTTGTGCCCCTTCAACATATCGTTGCCCCGCCTTTCGAGTTTCCTGAGCTCGTCCATGGCCTTGTTCACTTCCTTGACCACGTGGAACTTGTCGAAGGTGACCGCCGCGCCGGGCAGATGCTCCCTGCAACCGGAGATAAATGCCGGGGACATGTCGATGCACACCTGTTCTATCCCCTCGGCGGGAACCTTCTTCCCCTCGAGGTATTCCACGCTCTTTTTCAGGCAGTCGGAATCCTTGCCCTGGGTGGCGAACAGGACCCTGCGCAATTCCAGGTCGACCATCGTCGTGACATAGTGGTGGCCCTTTTTGGTTGAGGTCTCGTCGAAGCCCACCTTTGTAAGGTCCGTAACGGTGTCGGCACTGTGCGCCCTCGAGATCCAATAGTTGAACACCCGCCATATCCTGTCCGGGTAGACCCTGAGCATCTTCGCCACCTTGTTCACCGGCATCTCGTTCTCTATCAACAGCATGGCGTAGGCCTCGAAGAGCAGCGTGAACCCGCTCCCTGGGCGCGCCCAGGGCACGGCCTGTGTCCTTACCTTGCCGTCCGCCCGTTTCACGCGCGGCACCCTGGCATGGATATAACAGCGGTGCTGGAAGAAGTTCAGGTGCTCCCAACTGCGGTCAACGGTATCGTGGGCGCTTGAAGCGATTCCGTCACCGGCATCAAACTTATGGCCCCTGACAAAGTCCAAATGTATGTCGAGTCTCGATCCAGAGGCGTCGAAGGACATCTCCTTTATATACCACGGATCGGTAAGACCCAGGGCGAGTGCGAATATTTCCTTGGAATTTTCCATCCCCCGAAAATAACAATTTACTAACTTACCCACTCAAAACACGATAGAGCC
>NZ_JBLFEO010000076.1:0-1270 GCF_047345505.1 Maribacter aquimarinus
CGTCGCGAACCTGGAGACATTGACGAGCATCGCCCTGAACGCGGACGACACCAACATCGACTACACGGACGAAGCGGGCAACACCACGCAATTGGACCTTTCCAACATCGTGGCGAACCTGGAAACGCTGACGAACCTTGTCAATAATGGTGACGGCACCTTTACCTATACCAATGAAGCCGGTACAAGTGAGACTATTAACTTGGTGAGCGGTCAAGCAAATAATGATATACAAGTAGCAGCAGACGGAGGTTTGTATTTGAATGTAGCCTCTGTAACCATTTCTGAAACCATCACGACACTTACGGATAATGCGGATGGTACCTTTACCTACGAAAGTGAAGACGGAACAAGCACCACAATTACGGGTACTGACGACCAGAACGCCAGCGAGGTAGCGGTTACGGACACCGCCGGGAACTTCACGGCCACTGATGTTGAGGGCGCCCTGGCGGAACTTGCCACGGGCAGCACCGACGATCAGGCCCTGACCATTACCGGGGCCAACATCCTGACCCTGGAAGATGGCGGTACCGTTGACCTGACCCCATATCTGGACAACACGGACGACCAGCAGATCACGGCCTTCAGCCTTGACAACAGCACGAACATATTGACAATCACACTAGAGTACGGCGGCACCCAGACGGTGGACTTCACCGCGGTATTGGCGGCGGCTGGCACGGACGACCAGGCCCTGACCATTACCGCGTCCAACGTCCTTACTTTGGAGGACGGCGGTACGGTGGACCTGAACCCCTTCCTGGACAACACCGATGACCAAACGGCAACCGAAGTTGCGGTCACGGACACGGCGGGTAATTTTACGGCCACGGACGTTGAGGGCGCCTTGGCGGAACTGGCCACGGGCAGCACCGACGACCAGGCCCTGACCATTACCGCGTCCAACGTCCTTACTTTGGAGGACGGCGGAACGGTGGACCTGAACCCCTTCCTGGACAATACGGACGACCAACAGATCACGGCCTTCAGCCTTGACAATACAACGGACGTGCTCACCTTGACCTTGGAGGACGGTGGCACCCAGACGGTGGACTTCACCGCGGTACTGGCGGCTGCTGGCACCGATGACCAAACGGCAACGGAAGTTGCGGTTACGGACACAGCCGGCAATTTCACGGCCACAGATGTTGAGGGCGCCCTGGCGGAACTTGCCACGGGAAGCACCGATGATCAGGCCCTGACCATTACCGGGGCCAACATCCTTACTTTGGAGGACGGCGGCACGGTGGACCTGTCCCCGTTCCTG
>NZ_JBLFEO010000077.1:0-1247 GCF_047345505.1 Maribacter aquimarinus
TGAAAGCTACCCCAAAATCCGGAGTGCTCTAAAATGGGAAAATGAGTAACTTTAAATTTTGGGACAATGAAAAAAAGCAAGTTTACAGAGAGCCAGATCATCGGGATGATCCGGCAGTACGAGAAGGGGGTCAAAGTGGCCGACATCTGCCGCGAGCACGGCATCAGCCAAGGGACCTTCTACAACTGGAAGGGCAGGTATGCCGGGATGGACGCGAGCCGACTGAAGCGGCTCAAGGAGCTCGAGGCCGAAGTGGCCCAGTACAAGAAGATGTACGCCGAGGCGTGCCTGGACAACCGTGTGCTGAAGGACGTGATCGAAAAAAAGCTCTGAGGCCCGCCGCCAAGCGCGAACTGGTGTCCTACGCCCATAAGCGGCACGGGATACCGAAGCGGCGGGCCTGCAAGCTGTTCGGGATACGGGAATCGGTATATTATTACGTGCCCCGTCCGAGGGACGACGGGGAGGTCCGGGAGGCCCTGGCCGAACTGGCCGAGACCAACACCCGGTGGGGCTTCTGGATGATGCACCACCGCCTGAGGGATCTGGGCCACGGATGGAACCACAAGAAGGTATACCGGATCTATACCGAGATGGGCCTGAACCTGAGAAGGAAGTATAAACGAAGATTGCCGTCCAGGGTCAAGGAGCCGCTGGTGCAGCCGCTCTACCCGAACCTGACCTGGAGCATGGACTTCATGCAGGACGCCATCCAAGGCGGGATACCGTTCCGCTCGTTCAACGTGATCGACGACTTCAACCGCGAGGCCCTGAACATCACCATCGACCGCAGCATCAACGGCAAAAGGGTCGTGCGCGAACTCGACAGACTTATCGAGTGGAGGGGAAGACCGCAGCGCCTGCGGGTGGACAACGGCCCTGAGTTCGTCGCCCAGGCCTTGACGGACTGGTGCGGTAACAACGGCATCGAACTCAAGTTCATCCAGAAGGGCAAACCATCGCAGAACGGCTACGTGGAGCGCTTCAACCGTACCTACCGTACCGAGGTGCTGGACTGCTACTGCTTCGAAACGATCCAACAGGCCAGATTGATGACCTCGGCCTGGATGTGGATGTACAACAACGAGCGGCCCCACAGCTCGCTGGCCTACAACCCGCCGACACGCTTCGCATTGAAATATGGATATCTCAAAAAAGAGATACCCACATTTCAACACGACATGAACATCAACAACAATGATTGGAAATCCCTAGTTTTGAATACTACGAAGACAGGGTAGCTTTCA
>NZ_JBLFEO010000078.1:0-1228 GCF_047345505.1 Maribacter aquimarinus
TGATCCAATTATGGACAAATGCTATAAAAACGAGGGCTTTTCCAACTTGAAGATAAAACAATCGGTGGCCAAGAAATTCAAGGGTTTCGCCAGGAGGTTCAAAGCATCGCACAGCATGACCCTAGATCAGATGGTTCATTTCTTTGAGCGTCACCAGTTGCTTCCCGATGATGAAGTGCCGAACCATTTGCTGCAGACCGATAGGCGGCTGTTGAAATGCATCAATGCGGTGATCGCCATTATGAAGGATATGGAAAAGACCCAGACCAAGCCCACGGTGGGGATGTTGGAATAAAACATCAAAGGGCGGTAGTTGAAGGCATTTGGCCAAAACCTGTGCGATCACCTTCACGGGAACTTCTTTTTCTCCAAATGTGTCACTATGATAGAGGCCATAGACCAATTCGGTAAAGGAAACTTTTGAGCCCTTCCATTTGAGTCTGGCAATCTCGTTCGTATCTCCCAGTTTGAGTTGTTCCAGTTCTTTTTCATAGAATTTTAGAAGAAGTTCATTTGCCCGTATCCTGCTCAAAAGCAAATCGTGCACCGTATGGTGGCCAGGTTCAAGAATCACATCAATAACTTGCGGTCCATTTAAAGCTGCGCCACCGCTGCGGGTGAAATATAGATGGTCCAAGTGGCGGGCACCCATATTGAGATAGCGTTGAAAATAGAAGTTCTTGCGCAGAAACGCTCTCGAATCCTTTCGTCTGTTCTTTATATGGGATTTCTGAAAGTTGATGTCCGCTGGTGGATAATGAGCCTGATATTCGCGTAGGTCCCAATAGTAAAAAAGCTGGGATTGCGCTTCTTGCTTCACAATCTTGAAATAGTAGATCTCATCCTCTATTGGGCAATCCCGTTTTGTCAGAAAAGTTTGCTCCAGCCCGCTTAGCGTCCTGCGACAAAAATCAATGGCCTTGCCATATGCTATGATTTTTACGGCCTCCTTCTCTACTTTTTCCTTTAGTTCATTCTGAAAGTCCAAACCAAAATAGGTTTTAAGCCCTAAGCTAAAGGTGGGAATATCCCGGATGTTTTTTAAAGCGGTTTAAGGGATTTATAAAAGATGTGGTTGATTTGGAAATTGAGGCATAATTACTGGGCTGGATTCAAGTCATAAACGCAACAATGCCCTGATTTTCTATTGCTGCGGCAAAAACCTCGTTGGGCGTTCTGTACCCGAACCTTTTTCTGGGCCTGTTGTTTAAAATGTTCTCCGCCTTTT
>NZ_JBLFEO010000079.1:0-1175 GCF_047345505.1 Maribacter aquimarinus
TCTCCTTTATATACCACGGATCGGTAAGACCCAGGGCGAGTGCGAATATTTCCTTGGAATTTTCCATCCCCCGAAAATAACAATTTACTAACTTACCCACTCAAAACACGATAGAGCCTTAATATTGAATATTTAAAGAAAAGATTGACAACTAAAGGAAAATCTGAATAGACTTGCTAAACTAAAATCAGATGGACTTTTTGTGAGAACGGAATTTACACAAACGCAAATGTTACCTGTGAATTTTTGCTCGAATGGATTTAAAAATAGATTGTAGAAGGACTTCACTCGGACGCAAATGTTGCGCAGATGGACTTCATACAGACGGAAAAAATATCAAAACGTAATAGTTCGTGCTTACTCGTGCGTGTCGCCACATTTTGCTAACAATACCTAAACGTAATGCGGAGTTTTAGGCTAAACCCAAAGGTCTGTGTCTATTTATTGTGTCGCTAAATCTTTGGGATTTAGCTTTGGACAAGAGAAATAAAAACTAAACCAAAAGCTTTGGCTTCGTGCGCAGACGGAAACGAAAAGTTTCCTTACTTCCGCACTACGCTTAGCCGAGACGTTGTGCGTCATTCACAAAATTCCGCTGGGAATGTGAATTTTTAGTAATTTTGAAAAAAGGTACTTAGAATGGACATTAAGACATCAAAAATAGAACTCGTAAAAATCATATTGAATATTGATAATGACAATTTTATTAAAAAAGTAACGGACTTCATTAATAATGAAAAATCGGATTTTTGGAACGAATTGACTACATCTGAACAAGCCGAAATCAAAAAAGGAATCGAACAGTTGGATAACGGAAAACGGACTTCGTATAAAGATGTGCTAAAAAAGATTTCTTAATGGAAGTTTTCATTTCCGAACTTGCCGAATACAAACTTAAAAGACTTACCGAATATTTATTGGAGGAATGGAGTTATAAGGTTAAAAAAGACTTTTTAGCAAAATTGACTGCAAAAATAGAACAGATTTCGGAGTATCCTGAAAGCTGCCAAAAATCTATGGAATTTGGAGGAATCTATAAATGCGTAGTTACAAACTAACCATCCCCCGAAAAAAAGATGGATAGTTTATGAAAGCCTTGGTTTTATTGATGTTCCGGGAGGTTCTAAAATAGGAAAACTGTTTTAAAAGTGGTAAATTGTAATAGCAAAAACGAA